>NZ_KI669454.1:1218745-1518745 GCF_000507845.1 Helicobacter macacae MIT 99-5501
CTTCGCTTGTTTTCTAAAGAAACTTCGCTTCGCTTGTTTTCTAAAGAAACTTCGCTTCGCTTGTTTTCTAAAGAAACTTCGCTTCGCTTGTTTTGCAAGAATCGCAAGGCAATTCAATTCGTGGCACTTTACGCTTTTATTCGTCATTGCGAGACTTGACGAAGTCAAGTCGTTGCAATATCTATGTCTTTTTTGTAGATTGCCACGCTCACTTCGTTTGCTCGCAATGACGAAGCCTTAGGAATCTAAAAAACCCACCCTCCACAAAAATACTTAAAGCCTATACCCACCCCTAGCCCCCTCCGCACTAGCAAGGTGGAATGTGCGCTACGATAAATTTGAAGTGTGAATATCTCACAAGAAGTGATTTTTGCAAAAATACTTAGATTTTTATAAATATTTAGATTTTCGTTTTACAATTTGGCATTTGCTTTGCTAGCACACAATAATCAGGTGTAAAATTTGCAAAATCTCGCCAAGATTTTGCTAGCGTTTTGCAAAATCTCATTTTCCGCCATTGCGAGAATCACTTTATCGTTCGTGGTAAAAACAAGGCGAAGCCAAAGTTTCTTTAGAAAACAAGCGAAGTGAAGTTTCTTTAGAAAGCCTTTGGCTTCTTTAGTAAAACGAACGAAGTGAAGTTTCTTTAGTAATCCAAACAAAAAATCTAGGAGAATCCAAAATGTCAAAAAAATCGTATTTTTCCACTCTAGCACTAGCTTGCGTAGTGTGTGCTTCCTCACTGCAAGCCTACTCTATCCAAAACGCCCCCAAAGCCTCCAAACGCGCAAACCCTATGAATGACAAAAACACGGTGTATTCCTACCACGATGCGATTGTGAGGGCTACCAAAGCCGTAGTAAATATCTCCACGCAAAAAAAAGTCGCAAACAACATTATGAACCCAATGTTTAACGACCCGTTTTTTCAGCAGTTTTTTGGCGATATGTATAGCCAAATCCCAAAAGACAGGGTAGAACGCTCTTTGGGCAGTGGCGTCATCATCTCGCACGATGGCTATATCATCACCAATAACCACGTAATAGACGGCGCGGACAAAATCATCGTAACGATTCCAAATGACACAAGAGAATACACTGCTAGCCTTGTCGGCACGGATAAAGACGGCGATATTGCTGTGATTCGTATCAGCAAAAACAACCTGCCTTTTGTGCCATTTGCCGATAGCAATGATGTCGCAGTGGGCGATGTAGTCTTTGCTATTGGGAATCCATTTGGCGTAGGCGAGACCGTAACTCAAGGTATCGTTTCAGCTATAAACAAAAATATCCAAATCAACGCTTATGAAAACTTTATCCAAACAGACGCTTCAATCAATCCCGGGAATTCAGGTGGTGCACTAATCGACTCACGCGGTGCGCTAATCGGTATGAACACAGCTATCCTCTCACGCACAGGTGGCAATCACGGAGTGGGATTTGCTATCCCTGCAAATATGGTAAAAGAAGTGGCAAATTCTCTTGTCAAAGAGGGTAGAATCCAGCGGGGTTACATAGGTGTAGGCACGCAAGACATAAGCGAAAATCTACGCTCAAACTACGGCAACGCTCAAGGCGCGGTAGTCATCTCTATCGACCCCAAATCCCCCGCACGCAAAGCGGGGCTACTTGTGTGGGATTTGATAACTGCAGTAAATGGCAAGCCTGTCAAAGACTCTGCTAGCTTGCGAAATCTAATCGGTGCGCTAAAACCAAATGAGAGAGCAACTCTAAGCATAATCCGTGATGGCAAACCTCAAACTATCACGCTCACGCTTGCTACGCGCAAAGACGGAAGCGCAAATGAAAGTGCGCCTGTAAATATCCCAGAATCTAGCGATGAAAAAAGCGCGCTAAAAGGAATGCGCGTAGAGCCACTCTCTGCCCAAATCCGCCAAAGATACAGAATCCCAAGCGACATATCAGGCGTGATAGTAACCAATGTCGCGCCAAACTCTCCAGCACAAGAGGCGGGATTTTCTCAAGGCGACATCATCTCTCAAGTAGAAGACATAGCTATCAAAGACACGGCAGACTTTGCTCGTGCGCTAAACAAATATAGGGGCAAAAATAAGCGATTTTTGGTGTATTCAAATGAGGGTGCTCGCACGATAGTGGCAAAATAAGGCGTGATAATTTAGACAATAATTTTTTGTGATTTTGGGGTGGATTTGCTCGCTTAGCTATGGGGTATCATCGCGAGAAGTATAGGGCTATGAGGTGGGGTAAATTCCCCTTGAATCTCAAGCAAGGTTAGCAACCGCCACTGCGAGCAAGTCGAAAGACTTGCGTGGCAATCTATATAAATTTCGGTTTTACTTTGTTTTGTGGGACATTGGCAAGGATACAACGAAGCAATACATTTTTTAATTTGTGGATTGCCACGAGAATCTTTGCGGATTCTCTCGCAATGGCGATTGGCAAAAAATAATCTAAAGAATCCCCTTACCTTGCTTAAGCTAGATAGATTTATTTTTTAGCGATAAATTCCTCTATTTTATCGCTAATGTATTCAATATGTTTGTTTCGCAGGTGCTCTCCCATCGGCAGGCTTATGATAGTTTTTGCCCGCCTTGACGCATTTGGTGTAGGTAGCACCCGCACTCTCTCATCGTTTCGTAGCACTTCTATATCGCTAAGTGCGTTTGGATAGTGGATAGAGCATTCTATGCCGTTTTTTTGCAGAAATTCACACAAGCTATCCCTACCCTTTTGCCCCTCCATAAGCCACTCAATGACAAAGAGATGCCATACGCACTGCTCGCTAAGAGGTGGCAGCTTTAGATAGCCCTTTTTCTCCAAAGATTCTAGCTTATAATAATATCGCCTAGCAGCCCTTGTCCTGTATTCGTTATGTGTTTCTAGCAATGGTAGTTTTATTGTCAAAATCTTTGCTTGGATAGAATCTAGTCTTGAGTTATACCCTAGTGCTATGTGGTGATTTTTTACAAACGCATCGTTTTGGTATTCTTGTCCGTGATTTGCGATTTGCCTAGCTTTTTTGACTAGATTTATGTCTTTTGATAGCACCGCCCCGCCATCACCATACGCACCTAGATTTTTGCCCGGATAAAAGCTAAATGTCGCTATATCACCCACACTCCCCACACTTCGCCCTTGCTTATCCACTCCCCCGTGCGCTTGAGCGCAGTCCTCGATAAACGCTAGAGAATTCTCTTTGGCAAAATCGCGTAGCTTGTCTAAATCAAGCACTTTGCCATAGAGATGCACAGCGATAAATGCGCTAGATTTTGGGCTTAGATTTTCTTTATTTATGACAAATTCGCCATTTTCATCGCAATCAATTATTGCGAGGTTTAGCCCCGCATTTAGCACAGCTTCTGCACAGGCAAAGTAAGTGTTTGCAGGGATAAGCACTTCGCTATGAGGTGGCAAATCTAGGGCTTTTAGGGCGATTTGTAGCGCGTCAGTGCCATTGCCTACGCCTACGCAGTGGTTTTTGTTATAAGCACTATGAAGTAGCTCTTCTATGGCTTCATCTAGCTTTTCTTTGGGTTTTTTGGGTGCTTTGCCAAAAATCGTGCTACTGAAATTCTCCTCAAACTCGCTTACCGCGCTTCCTAGCACGAATTCTGCATTTTTGCAAATGCTCTCTACACCCTTTAGCACCGCTTTTTGCAAATCCACAAACTGCGCTTTTAAGTCCAAAAACGGAACTTTTTTGACTTCTTTCATATCCTTACACCCTTTTGCCACACCTATTGAAACAAACTTTCAAAGGCGAGCGATAGATTTTGCTAGACACCCTCTTATCTCGCAAGTAAAATCTAAATCGGCAGGATTTTTTAACAAAATCGTATTTTTATCTAGCACACACCATTATGAGAAAGAGAAGCATAGCCTGTGTTTGGGTGGATACATATTGATTTGCTAAAGCCTTTTTTGTGTAGTGTGATTTTTAGCGGGGCGTGCAGGGCAAGTGCTTCTTTGCCACAATATGGCTTGCCAAATCTATCAAATTTCACGCGAAAAGTCCCCATTTCTTGGCAGTGTGGATTGGAATCTAGTGAGATAAATTCTACACCAAAATACTCCCCTAGCCTAACGGCTATTTCGGCATTGTTGCGACATTCTATGGAAATGTTTATATTGCTATACCCTGATAGACATCGCTTGTTTTTGCCACTTGTAGCGATTATATCGCCCACGCTTGGTTGATTGTCTCTATCGGTGGTGGGGGCAAATCTAGGCGTATCAAAATATATGCTAAAACTTTGAGGGGTGTAGATTCCGCTTTGGTGGAATTGGATTTGCCAAAAGTTTTTGTGCGATTCTAGCAGTTTGCTTGGGCTAATTGATGGGTGCATTTTGGTAAGCGTTTGAGTCTGTGCGGTGGTGGCAAAATCTAGCGAATCATTTAGTGCTAAATGCTGCGTATAGCGGATATGAGATAGCGTGTGGATAGCAGCACTATGGAGGGCTTGGCTAGATTTTGGTGGCAAGCCAAAAAACACAAAAGCCCCCAAAATCGCAATCCCAAAAACAAGCTCAAGCACGCTAAAGCAATCACGCATAGTCATTTCTCACTTTTTGATAAATTTAGCAAGATTCTTGTGCAAAAAATTTTTGCCACAAGATTTTTTTTTACGCAAAAATTCTCTTATAAATTCTTGCGATGAAAACTTCAGTGCGACTACACACGACAGCCACTATGTCGCACCAAAAAATAGCTAGCCACACTTACACCAAAATACTCTATGGAGATTCTCTCGCTTCTGTATCCCTTTGGCTTTTTCTCATAAAGGCAAGCACCACTCCCCATACCCACACCATAAAACCCAAGTCGCAAAGAAAGGCTAGAATCTTGCGTTTTTATCGCAAGTATATTGCGCGATTTTAGTTCGTTTGCCAAGTCTTTTGCCACATAGTAGGGATAGGCAAAATTTGGCTTAGATGAAAAAATATATGTGATTTTGTTGCCAAATAGCAAAAGCGTCTCTAAAAGCAAAGTAGCTATGATAAAACTCATACGAATTCTAAATCGCCTTTTAAACTGCTTTAGTCTCAAGCGAATATCGCTAAAAAATCCAAATGCTAGCACAGGGAATCCCACCAAAAGCAATGGCGTGAATTGTGTAATATCTACCTTTTGTCGCAATGACAAAAGTATCATAAGTATAAGCCCGCTTGTAGCGATATACACCATAAGAGAATCCTCCTTGCGTCTTGCCACTGCTGCATAGAGCGTATAAACATAATACAAAAACAAAAATGGCGAAAAAAGCATAGCGATACTTCCTAGCAAATCCAAGCAATATGCCTTTGGAATCCCACCGATAGATTCCTCATACAAAAACATATTTAGCCCAAACCCCAAAATCGAAGCGACAAATGTCTTTGTTTTGCGCTTTTTTATCGCAAATGCACAAAGTGCTACAAACACCGCACTAAAAGCCAAATCTAGCAAGCCAAAAACAAAAATGCTAATATAAGGTGGACGAGAAAAACGCATCTGAAAGTAGCAAATAAGTAACAAAGCAAATAAAATAAATCCGCTTTTATATAGCAAAATCGCGCTTAGATTTGTCGCAGGCAAAAGCGCGTATAACGCCATAAGCAGCAACGAATCGCTAGGCTTTTTGAGATACAAACGACTAAGATTATACATAAGTAGCATATTTACACAATGGAGTGCCAAAAACCCACCTCTAAGCGCGTAATCATTGCTACCAAAGATTTCAAGGCAGAGTGCCACAAAAGAAAATAGATGAGAATCTCTAGCCGATAAAAGCGCGTTTATTTCTTTGCTACTGATAGAAATCTCGCTTATCATAAAAAGCAGTGCAGATAGGCTTGCTAGCAATATAGAGCCAAATCCCACATCGACTAAATCATACTTGCGCCCTGCTCTTTTGAAATCCTCTGCCCAAATAGCTATGTATAAATATAGTTTTTTAAATATTTGAGATATATTTGCAAGCATTGATACCCCCTAAAATCGTGCATAAAATCTACAAAATCTCACTAAATTCATATCCATTTGCTTTTAGCTCTTTGCAGATTTGCTGCTTGTGTGCTTCGCCCTTTGTCTCAATAGCAAGCGTGATATATACATCTCCATAGGCTAGATTTATCGAAGTCCTATCATAATCAGTTTGGACAATATTTGCATTTGCTTTTGCAAGTATGCTAGTGAGGTTTTGGAGTGCACCCGGTTTATCCATAAGCACGATTTGAAGCTGTAAGCGTCTATGCGTTTTGATAAGCCCTTTTTGGATAATGAGATTTAGCATAGTTACATCGATATTTCCACCACTTAGCACTATGCCTACGCGCTCATTTGGCTTGATTTCTAGCTTGCGATGAAGCAGGGCGGCTACGCCAGAAGCCCCCGCTCCCTCCACGACTAGCTTTTGATTTTCTAGTAGGTAGAGAATCGCACTTGCGATTTCCTCATCATCTACTTCAACTATCGCGCTTAATCCCTCGCAAATATATGAGAAATTTAGCGCATTGACATCGCGCACAGCTATGCCATCTGCGATAGTGCGAACCGAAGTAGAATTTTGGATTTTTTTGGCATAAAAACTTGTCGCCATAGCATTCGCTCCCTTTGCTTGCACACCTATGATTTTGGTGTGAGGGCTTAGGGCTTTGTATGCGCTTAGGATTCCCCCGATAAGTCCACCGCCACCGATAGGCACAAGCACAAAATCTAGCTCTTGCTCCTCTATCATCTCAAGCGCGATAGTCCCCTGCCCTGCCATCACCTCCTCATCTGCAAATGGGTGGATAAAGCTCAAATCCCTTTGCTTTGCTATCTCATAAGCCTTAGCATAAGCCTCATCATAGTTATCCCCACTTAGCACGACTTCAGCACCTAGCTCTTTGGTGGCTAGGACTTTTAGAAGTGGTGTGGCTTCAGGCATAACAATCACAGAGGGTATCCCAAAATGTCGCGCAGAGTAGGCTACGCCTTGAGCGTGATTGCCCGCACTTGCAGCGATGACACCTTTTGCGCGGGATTGCTCACTCATTTGAGCGATTTTGTTAAACGCACCGCGAATTTTAAACGCCCCCGTGCGTTGCAAATTTTCTTTTTTTAGGTAGATATTCGCGCTTGTTAGGCTTGATAGTCTAGGTGCGTAAGAAAACGCCGTGCGCTCAATCACAGGAGCGATGATTTGATGAGCTTTTTGTATGGATTCTAGGGGAAGCATAGATTTCCTTATTATGTGGGGTTATGGAGTGCTTTAAGGCTTTTTGTAGTTTTATCACATTTTTTGTGTTTTAGATTGTGTGGCGTTATTGTAGTAGCTTAGAGTTTAAGAAGTGTTTAATGTGAAATAAAATCACTTGTAGATTTTGGCTGGATTTTATTTGCGGCTTATTGTGGCTTAGCCTTATTCACTTGGTTTTGGCTTGTTTTTTTGCTTATTCTTGGTTTGCGCTTGATTGTAGTTGCTTATCGCTTGGATTTTGCTTAGGCAAAACCGTTATGCCACATTTTATGCAAGTCTATTTTATAGGCTTATTGTGTGGGTTCTTTTTTGTCATCACGAACAAATTTTATCACCTGCCCGCAGGACTTGCAATGAAAACTCTTGCCCTTTTGGATTTTTTTGTGAATCGTATCAAGCAAGTGAAATTCTTTTCGGCATTGACAAGTGTAGATATGAAATATTTCTTTGTGTTGCTCTAGATTTTTTTTTGCTTCTTCTTGGTGGGAAGCCCTCCATTTTTCTATTTGCATATCCTCTTTCAAAATATGCTCTATGAGCCAATCCTGCGTGATAATGGCAAGTTTTTGCTTAAAATCATAGCGGATATTTTGGATAAGGCTTGTCATATTGCTTATGATTTCTTGATGGGATTCTCTTTGCTGCTCTAGGTGCGGATAGCCGATACTCTCCATATAGGCTTCCTCATCAGCAAAATGCACTTTCATATACTCAAATAGCTCAAACAAAATCTGCTTTATCTCATCGCTACCTGCTTGCTTATTGATAAGCAACCCTGCACGATAAGCAATGTCAAAAAGCTGCTTGTGCTGCGCGTCAATAGCGTCATTGTGTATGCTGTATTTGCTTTGGTCCCATTGAGGTAAATCCATTTTCATTCCTTAAAAGCATTCTTTTTCCAAACCAAAATATTATAAAGCCAAAGCCAAACCCTAACCCAACTCCAGCTTTGATAAACTACCCTACACAATCTCTTTGTTCAAAAATAGAATAATTATACATATAAAATAAAATTTTGCAATAAATTTTTAAGATTTTCTTTATTTGTATTTTTGAAGTTTGCATAAAGTAGGTTTTATGTGGATATAATCCCTTTTCGTATTTTTAGAAAAATGCAGATTTTATCAAATAAGTAGTCAAACAACAAAGGCAAAAAATGGAATCTACAATCAACTCTTTTAGGGATTCTTTTGATTCGTGGGGATATATCGTGCTATTTTTGTATTGTATGGGTAGCGGATATGTGGGGATTTTGGCAGCGGGCGTGCTATCCAGCCTAGAGCAGATGAGCCTTTCTCTAAGCATACTTATAGCGACTTTGGGCAATATTTTTGGTAGCTCTATGCTTGTATATGCGGTGCGCTATGAGAAAAAAGAGTTTGCCAAATACCTTAGCAAGCACCGCAGAAAAATCGCGCTAATGCACTTGTGGCTACGCAAATACGGCTCTATCTTGATTTTTGTCAATAAATATCTATACGGAATCAAGTTTTTAGTCCCTGTGGCAATCGGCGTTAGTCGCTACAATTTCAAAAAGTTTTTGCTACTAAATACCCTCTCTTGTGTGATTTGGGCTAGTTTGCTAGGAAGTGTAGCGTTTTATAGCTCAAAGTTTATCATCACGCTTTTTGACAAATATGGACAATACTCATACATAGCAGTAATAGCAGTGCTTGGTGTTGTCGCAGTTGGCATAATCGCGCTTAATAGATTCTCAAAACCAAAAGTGCTAGAAAATGAATAACGCGACTTTAGAGCCATTTAGGATTTTGGCAGGTGTTGCGGGGATTTTGTTTGGTGCTTTGCTTATATGCGGGGATTTTGCACTTTGTGCAAAATCTAGCCAACAAGTAGAGGAGTCAAAGGAATATTTGCGCACTTCCAAAAACAAATCTGGCAAAAGAGAAACGCCACATAATGAATCAAGTGAGGCATTGCCTGATGCAAATGAGTTTTTGCGATTTTTCCAAGCAAATCTAGAAAAACGACACAAAGAGATTCTGCAAGCCACTTTGCAAAATAGTTTTTTGCGCTTTAGAGGGTATTCGCTTATTGATTATAGTGTGTATAAAAAGTTAACTTGGCGTGAGAGAAGCAAAATCAAAAAACCGCTTGTGTTTTTTCGAGGATTTGTCGATAGCGAGCCTATATATAGCGAGCTAGGTGGGGTAAGCGTCTATGCAAGGCTTGCAAGTGATGAAGCTATGCGCGTGCATCTAAACTTCCAAAATCGCTATTTTAGCGACTTGCAAACCATAAGGGGCAATGGCACAAAAATAAATACACAAAACACTAAAAACACTAAGCAAAACGCACAAGCCATTCAAAAAGGTAGATTTTATGCACTATGTGCACTGCCAAAGATAAACCGCTGCTTGCTACTTGGCATAGGCGAGAAGTGGTAAAATCTAAGAAAATAGTAAATAACAAAATGACACACAGCGCGGCAAAAGAATCAAAAGATTTTACCACTCCGCACAAGACTACCAAAATCAAAAAATCCACGCTTTTTGAAATCCTACGCTACCCAAAAGATGTGCATATCCCAAGCATAAAAAACGACATAAAATCACTGCCCAAAAACGATAGTTTTGTGTGGTTTGGGCACTCCTCAATATTGCTTATGATAGGTGGGAAGCACATTTTGGTTGACCCGATTTTGGGTAGCGCGGCTAGCCCTTTTGGGCGCATTTGCAAGCCATTTAGTGGAGCAGACATCTATAAACCAAATGATTTGCCACCCATAGATTATCTCATCATCACGCACAATCACTACGACCACCTAAGCAAGAATACCATAAAAAAACTTGACATTACAAAAGCATTTGTCCCGCTTGGTGTAGGGAAATATCTGCAAAAATGGGGGATAAAAAAGACAAATATCACAGAGCTAGGCTGGTGGGAAAGCATAGATTTAGATAGTATTTTTAGATTGCACTGCTTCCCTACTAGGCATTTTTCAGGTAGATTTTTCACAGATACAAACAAAACTCTTTGGGCAAGCTATGGCATAGAATGCCTAAAAAATCAAAACAAAAAAATCTATCTAAGTGGCGATGGCGGATATGGAGAGCATTTCAAAGACATAGGAGAGGCTATGGGCGGCTTTGATATATCTTTCATCGAAAATGGGCAATACAATGAGCAATGGGCAAAAATCCACCTTTTTCCAAGTGAAAGTTTGCAAGCCTGCGCTGACTTGCGCACAAAAGTCGCCGTGCCGATACACAACTCGAAATTTAAGCTATCCACTCACAAATGGAGTGAACCACTAGAGAGTATAAGCACGCTTTATGAAAACGCGCGCAAAAATGGCAAGATAGATTTTGGGCTACTTACACCGATGATTGGCGAAATTGTGCCATTGTGGGAGGAGGACAGAGAGCGTGAAATAAATAAGTGCAAAATAAATGAGAGCGAGAAAAATAAGTGTGAAATAGACAAAAGCCAAAAAGACAACACAAAACCATACACAAACAAATGGTGGAGAATCTAAAATTTTAGTCAAAATCTTTGGGACTAAAAATCTAAAAAATCCTAAAACTTATACCCCACTTGCACCCAAAACTGCCTACCTAGCTCATATACAGGCACAGCGGTTAGCCCCGCACTATTGGTATAAGTAGCTGAAGCTATCATTAGATTTTGGTTATCTAAGACATTTATTATGTCTAGGTTTGCATAGAGTGTGTTTGATTTCCACACACCCACTTCAAACCCCACTCTCATATCCCAATTAAAGCTAGCAGGCACGCGATATTTTTCAAATGCAGCTGTGATTTGGGGGTATTGCGCCTGCAAATCTTTAAACTTTTGTGTGTTTGTGCCTATACTTGCCATAGCATTGTAGCTACTTCGCACGCGAAAAAAGTTATTCCACAGCCACTTAAATCTGCCAATGAGAAAACTAGTGGTGGTATTTAGTCGTATCGTGTAGGGGCGAGTGAAATTTGTCGCGGGGCGATTTGCGTATTGGATTACCTGCCCTCCGTAGTATATCCACTCATTTGCTAGCTCGCCCTCCGTGATAGAGCTAGTGTAGTCCTCATAGTTCCTGCGCACATTACTCCAATCAAACGCGAATAAAATATGATTTTTCACACCACCGAAATCTAGGCTTTTGTGATTTTGCACGGCTAGACTTATCACATCAGTATCACTTCGCCCCTCATTTGTATACACATAGCGCAAATTACTTGTAAGCCCTGCAACATTGCTAGCGCAATTATATGAGCTAATAGAGCCATCGGGGGCTTGGCACATTCTGCGGATTTCATCTCTGCCACCACGATAGATATATTTCGCGCTTATTTGTAGGGCGTAGAGATGCTGCACGATTCCGCCCATTAGTTCATTTGAGTATGGCACGCGCATTTTTTTGAAGTTTGTGTCGTTTTTGTTTTGACTAAAGCAATCACTTTGAGTGTAGCAGTTTGTTTTTTTATTTGCTTCATTTGCCATTATGCCTTCCCAAGATTTGCTCGCATCACTTCTTGCTAGGCTGTATTGCAGTGAGCTTCGCTCCTCCATTAGTCGGTAGGCAAAGAGATTGCGTCCGTAGTAGCGAGACACGCCAAATGTAAGCTGCGTAGCAAAATCTCTCCCCCTACCCCACTTACTCCACGGCAGGACATAATTTAGCGAAAATCTAGGCGATAGCGTGGCTTTACTCATATATGTATCAAAATCAAGCCTTAAGCCAACCCTAGCATTTACCTCCCCTGCTTTACGCAAATCAAACCTCATATCATCTTCTATCCACGAGCCAAAGTTTAGTGAATCTAGCGAGATTTTCCCAGCCTTGTAGTAGCTTAGTCGGTAGGCATATTGTCCTACATTATTTGCCCAATTACCACTTGAATAATACACTTTTGAAGCACTACAAGATATATCCCCACTTAAGCAAGTCTGCCCCACACTTAGCGGAGCTAGCCAAGCAGTCCCACCAAAAAGCATATCCTCCATTCGCTCATAGTAGGCATTTACATAGCCAGAGTCCACTCCCACACTGAAGCGATTTTCCCACGCCTTTAGGCTTAGCGTTTCAAAATCTTGCGCTATTTTGACATTTAAATTGATTTGCTTTGTATCGACATTGCCATAGCCGCCCTCACTTACCGTGCCACTTTGCAAGTTGTTTGTCCAGTTTTTCTCCTCACTTGCCCTCCAGCCTAGATAATTTACCGCACTATTTATCCGTGAGCTATCCATATAGTTTACATTACTTTGTGCTACCAAAAATCCAGCCCTATTTTTCCAAAGTGCTTTTAGTCCTGCTTGATGCCCGCCACTTAGCATATCAAAGCTAGAATTTTTGGTGTTTCTTATGAAGTAGTTGCTATAAGTTGGCGCATAAGCGTAGCTTGCTTCTAGTGTTAGATTGTCCGTTATGTCATAGCTTGCTTTTAAGAAATAGTTGTAGTTTTGTCGTTTTTGGATTTTGCGCTTATCATCAAGCGTGGCAGCTAGATATGAGCTAGAGCCAGAATTTAGCGGGATAAAGCTCTGCGTGGTGGTGAAGCTAGCGACTATGCCTAGCTTTTTTGTGATTTTGGATTCTAAGCTAGCGCGGATAGAGTGCTTGATAAACTGCGGATGTCCACCTGTGGCATCTGCAGCTAAAAAGTTATTTAGCCCATCGCCATTTGCGCCACCATAAATATGATAATTTGTAAGGCTGAAGTTTTTGGGATTTGCATTGCCCTGTGAGATTTGGTAGCTGATATTTGCGCCAAATTTTTTCCTAGCTCTTTTTGTTTTTGCCTCTATCACGCCACCTGTAAATCCACTATACGCTGCACTTACATTGCTATCTTGCACAGAGATTGACTCTAGCAGGGCAGTGTCGATATTTAGCCCTTGAGATTGCCCGGGTAGCGCGGTAATATTTACGGGATCATAGTTGCCATAGCTTCCTGCCGCAGGGTCTAAGTCATTATTCATATTAAACCCATCGATTTGGAAATTATTTTGATAATAAAGTCCGCCACTTATGGAGATATTTGCGGGATTTATCTCGCCCGGTGTCGAGCTAGAATTTTGCCTTGTGTCATACTGCACATTTGGCAAAATCTTTAGGATAGAGGTAATGTCGCCGTTTCCATTTGGATTTGACTCTAGCATAGCGCGTGAGATTTCGCCCGCACTGCTTTGGTATCGCTCCCTAGATTCTAGCCCTGCGTCTTTGTAGCCTTTGGCAACTACTTTGCCTAAGTCTTTTGCCTGTAAGTCTTGTGATTTTGTTTGTCCTTGTGGCTTTATATCGGGAGTATTAGAATTTTGCACTTTGGAATCATATAAGTGAGGCAGGGGGAAATAAGGTATCGCGGAATCGCTCTTTTTGGATTCGCTAGATTTACTAGAATCCATTTGTGTGGATTGTGCATATTTTGTGGAGGCTATTTTGGGTGTGGAAGTTATTTTAGAGACAGAATCTACTTTTGGTGCAAGAATCGCCCCCCCCCCCCCGCTCTCTCTCTCTCTCTCTCTCTCTCGTTGTGTGCAGTTGTGTTGTTTATATTGTTCGCACTATTTACATTATCAGCGAGTGCAAATTCACTAGCAAATACGCTAATCATACTCAAAAATACCAATAAGCCACAAATTTTCATAAAAACTCCTTAGATTTAGTATCTTGTATGCGAATTATGCCAAAAAAATTCAAAGATATGATTATAAAACAATTTCTTATTTTATTCCTATAATGTAGCACTTTTTGAGAATTTTTATAGCTTGCGCAAATAACGATATTTGCTTAAAATAAAGGATTCTCATAATACTATAAAAAATAAAAATACTTTGTAAAATAAGACTTACAAAACCCCATAAAAGTGCGAAAATCCATAAATAAGCTACAAATAGTTACACTTAGAAAATTTTTAAATATTTTTTAGACAATCGTTTTTGATTTTTGCCAAAATCCTGCCAAATCTTGCTTCAAACTTCTTATGCCTTAAAACGCGCATAATTTTATAAGCTATTGATATATTTTTGTCTTATATAATTTGTGATTCTACAATACGCAATATACAAAGGACTTACAATGCAAAAATTTCATCTAAACGAGAGAGAGAGAGAGAGTAGTTCACGCTTAATCAGTTCCCCCTCCATTGCGAGTGAGCATAATGTTAGTTCCCCCTCCCGCAGCACGAGTGGGGCTAGGGGGTGGGTAGATACCACTTCAGCACTTCAAGTAAATCTAACAACTGCCAATAGCGCGAATATTTCCGTTACCAATAATACAAATGCAAATGTTTCCGTCATTGCGAGCGAACGAAGTTGGCGTGGCAATCCACAAAAAGACATAGATTACCACGAGAATCTTTGCGGATTCTCTTGCAATGACGGCACAATGGATTGCCACGACTTGACTTCGTCAAGTCTCGCAATGACGAATAAAAGTGTGGATTGCCACGCAAATGCTAACGCATTTGCTCGCAAAACAAGGCAAAGCCGTAGTTTCTTTAGTAATGACGAATCTTTCTATGCTTTTTCCAATGCAAAAGATACCCACCCCCAAACCCCCTCCGCAAAGGAGGGGGCTTTTAAAAAGCCAAGCTACCCTCACTTATGCGAAAAAGTATCCCTAGCCATTTTAGCAACCATATCAACGGCTAGCATAAATATGCTTATAGCTTTAGAATCTACAAAACTTTGCACAAAGTCCATTATCTCATCTCGCACAGATTTTTGCAAACAATCTAGCGCAGGCTACCTCGCAGATTTTGCGCCAAGCTCCGCCATAGATTTTGCAAATCCCACAAAATAACAAAACTACACAGATTTTAGAAATTTTGCAGATTCTACTCCTTATGCTATCCCTCGTCCTAAAGATATTAGCGCGTTTTTGTGGCTTGAAAATTGGCGTGATACATACTTTTTGTATGTTTATAATCTAACGCCGATGCGAAATCCACAATATTTGCGTGGCGAGCTAAAAGGACAAATTAGTTTTCGCGCACCTATTATTCCAAAATTTTTTAGCCAAAATTGGATTTTCTACCTTGCTTTTACTAACACATTTTATTTTCAGCTTTTCAATGAAAAGGCTAGCTCGCCTATGAGGGATAATGACTTTCAGCCAGAATTTTTACTTACATATCGCCACAAAAGCCGACACAAAGGCGATTTTGCACAAGGTGATAGATTTAACCTTACAGAAATCACTTTTGGGTGCCGGCATATCAGCAATGGCGAGATAGACAAAGCACAAGGCGGTGTGGCAGATAGAAGCAGAGGAAGCGATAGATTTATCCTAAAGGCGAGATTTTCTAGCAAGCATTGGGGACTTGATATGGAGGCATTCGTGCCGACTAGATTTTACAAAGAAAATCTAGATATTTACAAATACTTAGGCAGCTTTGAAGCAAAGGTAAATATGCGATACGGTAATCACTTGGCGGATTTTAGCTTAGGTGGATTGCTAGGAGTTTTGCAGCCACCTTATAGCATTGCCAAAAGCCACCCTACGCCATATTTTCGCACAAGCTACACTTACAAGATAAATGAGTATTATGGATTGTATATGCAGTATTTTGTAGGCTATGGAGATATACTCTATGAATACAACTCCTATGCGCATAGAATAGGGCTAGGCATTCGCTTTGTGAGGTAGTCTAGTTTTTAGCACGCACGACAAGGGTAAAAACAAGCCCCGCACATTAAAAGCACGGATTTTCTACAAAGTATTTATAAATCTAAGATTTTCTAAAATCCTTTCACGCTTAACCATAGCAATATATCCTCTAGCACTTGGGATTTTATACGCTCATTTAGCACTTCGTGCCTAGCTCCTTTGTATAGTAGCATTTCCACATCATCAAATCCTTGGAAACGCAAATGCTCTCTAGCCCTTTGCACACCCGCTCCAAACTCCCCGCTAGCATCATCACTACCACTTACAAAAAGTATCGGCAAATGCGGTTTTTGCGGATATGGATACGCGCCATAGACTTCTTGCATTCCCTCAAACAAATGCAAAAAGCTCTGCGCATCAAAGTGAAAATGGCATTTTTCATCGGCGAGATAGCCCTGCACCACCGCTTCATCAGCGCATAGCCAGCCTAGCCCTGTTTTGTCCCCCTGCTTTGCAAATCGTTTATTAAATCCACCAAAAAGGATTTTGTTTATCACTTTTCCACCTAGCTGCCCCGCATTAAAAAAGCAAAACAGCTTTGCAAGCCTTACACCCCATTTTAGCTCTTTTTGCTCCTTGCTAGCACTAGGAGAGCCACTCAAAATCAGTGCGTCCAAGCTATCGCCATATAGCATAAGATACCGTCTAGCAAGCAAAGAGCCCATAGAATGTCCCAAAAGAGCGACTTTTTGAGGTTTGTATTGCTCTTTTAGCAAGCAAGTGAGCTTGTATAAATCATAAGCAGATTTTTGGAAGCTATCCTCCCCCATACACCCTAGCGTGATTTCATCGCCATTTGTGCTATCGCCGTGCCCTCTATGGTCGCTTACTGCGACTATGAAGCCGTTTTTGGCAATCTCTTTTGCTACCCACTCATATCGCCCTTTGTGCTCTACCATTCCGTGTGCGATTTGGGCAAGATATATAGGCGATTTGGACTCTTGGGCAAAAACAGGCTCATACACATCATAGCTTACTTCGCCAAAATCGCTTCTAAATTTTAGCGAACGCGTGATTTTGACTTCGTTTGTGGTGGTGGCTTTTAGGCTATTTTTTGGTGGCGTTTGAGAATCTAGCATTTGTATCCTTTGTAGCTAAATTTTTTGATTTTGTCGCTTTAGTGAAATCTCGCCAATCTCAATACAACTAAAAGCAACAACTGAAGTATTGTATCTTATTTAAGCTAAATATTGAAGTGAGTATATTATTTTGGTGGTATGAAGTCAAATACGGCGATTTCGCCATCGCTAAACGCCCTCATAGGTGGTCCCCAAAATCCCGCACCTTGACTTACATAGATATATCCTCCGCCATCGATTTTGTGCAGTCCTTTTAAGAACGGCTGCTGAAGCAACACAGCAAGAGAAAAAGGGAAAATCTGCCCGCCGTGCGTATGCCCGCTAAAAATAAAATCAATGCTTTCAAGCTGATGTTTGTTTAGGTATTCAATTGCTTTTGGCTGATGGGTTAAAAATATCGTAGGAATGTCTATCTCTCTATGTGCGAGTGCAGCGGCAAAATCAGGGCGATAAATCCCCATACGATTCCCCATCAAATCTGTAATCCCCGATAGATTTACAAACGGCTTTTTCTCTCTTTTGCTAGATTCTACCTTGCGCCAAATTATCATCGTTTCATTTAGAAGCGGCGTGATATTTAGGTTTTTTAGCGTAGCGATGATAGAATCTATGTCGTATAAATACTCGTGATTGCCAAGCACATAATACACGCCATATTTCGCCCTCAATGCCTTAAAAATATCCAAACTCTCTAAGGCGTTTTCTAGCTTTGTGTCGATAAAATCCCCCGTGATAACGATAATGTCTGGATTTTCGCCATTTAGCAAATGCACGATTTGGGCTGTGCGCGTGCTATCAATAAGCCCACCGATATGCACATCGCTAATTTGCGCTACTCTAAGAGGTTTTTCTAATCCCTCTAGCTCAAGGCTTGCTCGCTTGATAAGTGGCTGCTCTAGCCCGTGATACAAGGCATATCCACTATACACAAAGCAGAGGGCTACTATGGTGCGCTTGACTTTGGTGGTTAGGTGCTGTGGCTTGCGAAAGATAAATAGCGTGATATTGATAAATGCTGCGATAAAGGCTGCGATAAGGAAAGAAAATGCCACGCCTACCGAGATAGACATCGCGAAAAACAACCATTGCGGAGCGATAGCAAAAGAGCGCATCCACATATAGCCGATACAAAGCAACATATTTCCCCACAATATGCACGCATACACGCGAGATAGCCACTGCCTATGAGAGATAGAGCGCACAAGCAAAAAATAAATCACAATATGAACTAAGACAAATACCCCGCAGGCAAGTAGTGGAAAAAGTAGCGTTTGCATTTGGGCAAATTCTGGCGTGTCTTGCATTCTTAATTCTCCTTAAAAGTTTTTTTTATTTACTCTTTTTTCACGGCTAAATTTTCTCTAAAATCTATGCTAAAAAAAATCTTTGATTAGATAACGCCTATCTTTGTGTTTTTAGCTTTTTGTGTGAAAACCAAAATCCACAATTAAGTCAAAAAAAAGCTAAAAAAACTCTAGCAAATCTTAAGCAAGTAAAATCAGGCAAAATCTAAAATCTGCCCTAAAAAATACCTCTCTCATCAATGTATCTCTCTAGTCTATCGGCAAAAATCGTAACAATATGAGAATTATAAACTTCATTTGCTAGCTTTAGCGCAGCCATAAAGCACGCACCCGATGATATTCCTGCTAGCACCCCCTCTTTTAGTGAGAGCGTTTTCACTCCCTCTATCGCTTCTGCATCGCTTATTTTTAGCACTTTATCAACTAGAGTGCTATCCATTGTTTTTGGCGTAGTTTTATTGCCAATCCCCTCAATATGAGAGCAAACTCCCTCATCTTCTTTGCCAAACCCACCGATATGTGAGCCTAGCGGGTCGCAAAGCATCGTTTTTATGCTAGGATTTTGCTCTTTTAGGTATTTTGCGATTCCGCTGAAACTCCCTCCACTACCCGCACCTGCAATGAAGTAGTCGATTTTTCCATTTAGCTCGGAGTAGATTTCACGCGCTGTGTGAAAATAATGCGCCTTTGGATTATCTCCGTTTTCAAACTGCCCTAGAGAAAGCGCGTTTGGAATCTGTGAGAGTAGCTCATCTGCCTTATCAAGCGCACCTTGTATGCCCTGCTCCTGCGGTGTGTTTATCACTTCTGCACCAAGTGCACGGATAAGGGATTGCTTTTGTTTGGAAAAATGCTCTGGGATAACCAAAATCAACCGATAAGGCGTGTGTAGTGTAGCTAGGGCTAGCCCTAACCCTGTATTTCCTGCTGTGGCTTCGACTATCACGCTATTTTCTTTTAGGATTCCATTTTTTTGGGCTTGCTCTATCATATAGATTCCCGTGCGGTCTTTTAACCCACCTGCTGGGTTTGCATACTCACATTTGCCATAGATTTTATTTCCATTTGGCACTTTTATATGTGCTAGCTCCAAAAGTGGCGTATCTCTAACAGCTTGAGTTATCGAGTGTATAAGCATTTTGTATCCTTATTTTGTGATTTTTCTATGCTTTTTGCATAGATTTTGTGTGATTTAGATTTTGCTTTTGTTTAGCGCGTTTTGTATATCCGCGATTAAGTCATCGACATTTTCTATGCCTACTGATAAGCGGATAAGGCTTTCTTTTATGCCGACACTCTCTCTAATCTCCTTTGGGATAGAAGCGTGTGTCATACTTGCAGGGTGGCACAAAAGCGATTCTACTCCACCTAGTGATTCTGCTAGTGGGATAAGAGCGCAGGATTGTAAAAATGTCTTAAAATCATAGCCACCTTTTAGCTCAAAACTTATCATTCCCCCACCACCGCGTGCTTGGGATTCTTGGGTAGCTTTATCCCCGCTTGATTCTAGCAGGGGATAATACACTCTCTCTATGGCTGGATTTGCCTCCAAATATTGCGCTATTTTTAGTGCGTTTTCACAATGTCGCTGCATTCTAACGCCCAAAGTCTTTATCCCTCGAATCAGCAAAAAGCTATCAAATGGCGCAAGCACCGCACCGATAGAGTTTTGCAAAAATGCGATTCTCTCTCCTAGCTCTTTATCCCCCACCACCACACAGCCTGCGACTATGTCGCTATGCCCGCCTAGATACTTAGTCGCAGAATGCACCACAATGTCCGCTCCAAGCTCTAATGGCTTTTGTAAATATGGCGTCATAAAGGTATTATCCACTATCAAAAGAACTCCGTGCTTTTTGGCGATTTTTGCCACGCTCCCTATGGAGGTAACGGTCATTAGCGGGTTTGCAGGGGTTTCTAAAAATAGTGCTTTTATGTGGTTTTTGTCTCTTTGCAAGCTAGATTCTAGTGCGTTTTCATCGCGCATATCAATGATTTCATACTCTATGCCAAAACGCGCAAATACCTTATCTAGCACGCGGAAAGTCCCACCATAGACATTGCTTGATATTATGATTTTATCCCCACGAGAAAAAAGGCTAAACACGCAGCTACTAGCTGCCATACCAGAAGCAAAGCCAAAGCCAGCCACTCCACTTTCTAGCTCGGCGATAAGTCGCTCTAGTGCGCTTCTAGTGGGATTGCCCGTGCGCGAATACTCATAGCCTTTGTGCTTGCCTAGTGATTCTTGTGCATAAGTAGAAGTTTGATAGATAGGGAAATTTACCGCACCTGTGGCGGCGTCTATACACTCGCCACCGTGGATTAGAAGTGTGTCTTGGTGGAGTTTTTTCATTTACAAAATCCTTATTTGTGTTTTTTTTTATTCTTGGCTTTTTTTATTATCGCAAGATTTTATGCTAGAAAATGGAGATAAAATCGCTTCAATACTAAGAAATAATCTAGTTTAGATTTAGCTTATGCAAGTGTTTTAATAAACCCAATAAAAATTCTCAATTAAAATCTCTCATAAGCCTTGTTACGATTTCATCACGAGACAATTTTGCGACATTCTCCCCCCGCAACGAAAAATATATCAACCACTACTCAAACACCACATCACTTGGCTTTATATCATCGCCAAATACAGGAGCAAGCGTTTGGTTATACGCTTCGGTAAAAAATCCCTCTTTTGCCAAAATCTCCATTTGATTGTTTATCCACTCTAGTAGCTCTTTGTTGTCCTTTTTTACCGCAGGGGCGATTACATCATCTTCGCCTAGCTTTTTTATCCCCACTGCATAGCTAGGATTTTCCTTTGCCCAAGCAAAAAGTAGCGTATTATCGTGTGCGAGCGCATCGCCTCTGCCGTCTTTTAGCGCGGCAAAGGTTTCGGTATTTTGCTCAAATTTTAGTAGCTTGATTTCAGGGTGATTTTTTGTGAAATAAAAATCCGCTGTCGTGCCTTTATTTACGATTAGGACTTTGCCTGCTAGCTGTGATACATTGATGATTTTGCCCTCTTTGCTTACCACACCAAGCGCGACTTTCATATACGGAGTAGCAAAATCCACTTGTTGCGCTCTCTCTGGTGTTTTGGTATAGTTTGCCATCATTATATCAACTTTGTTTGAGCGCAAAAACTCCGCTCGATTTGCCGCCTCGACAAGCATAAATTTCACACCCTCATCGCCACCTAGCAACTCTCTACCAAGTCGCTTAGCCACATACACATCAAAGCCTACATTCTGCCCTTGCTCATTTATGTAGCCAAATGGTGGCTTATCGCCAAACACACCTATGATAAGCTCATTTTTTGCTTTTATGGATTCTAGTGTGCGTGCCTCATCGCCACAGCCACTTAAACCCACGCCTAGCCCTACTATGCCAAGCACTACTACAAATGCAGTGATGAAGCTCTTTGTCATACTTTTTGCTTTTTTTGCTACGCTTTTTATAGCGATTTTTACTGGATTTTTCATTTGGTCTGTCCTTTCAAATTGTGATTTTGCCAAGTTGTGATTTTGCCTTTATTTTTTTGGGGGGATTTTGGTAGCTTTAGATTTTTAAGTGCTGATTTTGCTACCTTAATTTGTCCAAAAACGCATAAAGCAAGTGTGCGATTATCTCATAAAATTGTTAAGCCTTTTTCATATTTGCACTAGATTTGTGCTAGATTCTTGCTTTTATGCTAGGATTTTATGCAGATTTTAGGTTTCGCATAAATTTTGCTTACACAATAATTACTTTTAAGGCTTTTAGCAAAATCAAGGCTTTTTAAACTTTTAAGGACAAAATATGCCTAAGATAAAAACACCACAAGAGCAAAAAGACATAATTTTTGAAAATCTATTATTTTTAGCTCCACTTGCAGGATATACAGATTTGCCATTTCGCAAAGTAGTCAAGCGATTTGGCGTAGATATTACCGTTAGTGAGATGATAAGCTCCCACGCCCTAGCTTTTAGTAGCGCAAAGACACTAAAAATGCTAGCCAAATCCCCCAATGAAACGCCCTTTTCTGTCCAAATCGCAGGCTCAAAACCCGAAGTGCTAAGCAAAGCCATAGAAGTGCTAAACAAGCAAAACGAGATAAATAAAAACTACATAGACATACTAGATTTTAACTGCGGCTGTCCAGCCCCCAAAGTCGCAAATCACGGCAATGGAAGCGGACTACTAAAAAATCTAGACTTGCTTGTAAAATGCCTAAATCTCATTAGAGAGCGCACCAATGCCCGCTACACAAGCGTGAAAGTTCGGCTAGGATTTGACAAAAAGATTCCCCTAGAAATCGCAAACGCACTAAATGACGCAAATGTAGATTTTGTCGTGGTCCACGCCCGCACAAAAGCCGATGCTTACAAAAAGGAGCGCATAGACTATCAAGCCCTAGAAAATATGAAGCAGGTTTTGCACCACCCACTAATCGCAAATGGAGAGATAGATTCTCCCAAAAAAGCGAAAGAAGTGCTAGATTTCACAGGCGCAAATGGCGTGATGATAGGGAGAGCCGCTCTAAAATCTCCGTGGATTTTTTGGCAGATAAAGCAAGGCAAGCGTAGCGATGAGCTACCAAATGTCATCAAACGCGAGATTGTGCTAGAGCATTTTGATGCGATGATTGATTTTTATGGCGAGCGCGGGGCGATAATGTTTCGCAAAAATCTGCACGCCTATGCCAAAGGCGAGGAGGGTGCTAGTGCTTTTAGAAATGTGGTAAACAACATAAGTGAGCCAAAATCTATGCGTGAAGCGATAGAGGAGTTTTTTGATGAGTCGCGTATAAAGGCGGATTTTCAAGCCTTTGTAGAGCTAAACAAAAAGAGCGTGTAAAATGCGTGCAATATGTAAGGAAATAGTGAGTGTGCCTCTTGCTTTAGTGGCTATATTTGCGCTTATAAGCACACAAATGCTACAAGCCGCACCAAATAGTGAAGCAAAAACCACACGATACCCAAAACTAATAAAAGATGAAAAAGCCACAAAAAGCAAAAATACCCGCCCTACCCGCAAAAATCTAAAAACCACACAAAAAAATGCACAAGATTCCAAAGAATCCCAAAAAGAAGCAAAGCAAGAAGCCCAAAAAGACGCCCTAGCCCAAGACTCCATAGACAGAATCCAATACTACTCCCAAGACTATGAGGAATCGGGCGAAAAAATACCTATCGAGCAAAAGCCACCGCGACTTATCGGGGATTTACTCCGCTTGTATATAAGCAGTGGGGTTGTAAGCTCTAGCTCCACTGCTACCCAAAACACCAACTCTATGAGCAAAGAAGTCGCCACCTGCCCAGCTCAGCTCTGTCGTGGCGACACCACAAATGCAAACTATCAAGGCACGCTAAACAAAGGCTATGCCCTAGAGATAGGTGTAGAGCATTATTTTGATAGATTTGATATTTTCGGTATTCGACTATTTGGCGAGATGAGTATCAAAAATGGCGGATTAGGCGAGCTAATCTCTAGCAGTCGTGATACAAGCACAAATAATGTCCCAAGTGGTGGGATTGATACCATAAACCCAAATCCAACCACCCCAACAAATGACAAATTTACATTTGCGCAAACACCGCAACCTAACAAAGACTTACAAGCCACTCTTGCAGACAATGGCACATTTATGACTTTTGGCTTTGGTGGGGACATCATAGTAAATGCTCCGTTTGATTATTGGCTTCGCAAAGCGGTAAATGCCAAATCATCGTGGTGGAAAAATCGCCTAGCCTATCTAAAAATAGGTGGGTTTTTTGGTGGGGGAGTGGAGTTTGGGCGATTTTCTCAAGGCGACAGTAGCGATAAATCGTGGCAAAACGAGCTAGCCGCACAAGGAAAAAGTAGCAATCTTTATGACTCGTTTTTTGCCTCGGGCAGTGGAGCATTTTTGCGCTATGGGGTATCAGTATATATCACGCGATTTTTTCGGGTAAATTTTGGCTACAAGCATAATTTTTATAATATCGCAGCAGAGCGGTGGTATGGGTATAATGGACTAAATTGCACGATGAGTGGCAATGCTTGCAATGCTGGCTCTGTGCGCGAAAACGACCCCAAAAGTGAAACACTTTTTCGGCAAAAATATGTCATCTCTCACGGCAATGAATGGTTTTTAAACACCTCATTAAGTTTTTAGCATTTTTACGCATAGATTTTACTTTTAGTCCATATTTGTAGCACCTGCCAATATTGCTTTGCATTGACTAGCTTTTTCTTTTTGGTTTTAACGCATAGTTATTTTTAATTTCACGAATTTCCACGCTTAGTTTTTATATTTGCTACTTAAGTCGTAGTGATTCATATAAAAAAATAAGGTAAAATCCTTGTTTTTGACTTTTGGACTTTTTAAAAAAACTTTGGAATCTTAAAAATCTTGTTAGCTTCTTGCTAGATATTGCTAGTAAGATTTGGCAAAATCTTTAAGATTTTGTGCCAATGATTCCAACGCAACCAAAATAAAGGATTCTCTAAATGCAGCAAATCTATGCACCTTGGCGAGCGAAGTATTTTGAAAACGAGGAAAAAGGCTGTCCATTTTGTGCTATCAGCCTAAACCCAAGCGATGATGAAGCAAATTTCGTTTTCTTTCGCGATGAGCTGTGCTTTTGTGTGATGAATCGCTATCCATACACACCCGCGCATTTTCTCATTATCCCCCACGAGCACCAAGCCTCGCCCACACAGATAGGCACACAAGAGTGGCTACACCTCCAAACACTATCCCAAAAAGGTGTCGCGCTTCTAGAGGAGTATGGCGCACAAGGCGTAAATATGGGGCTAAATATCCACAAAAGCGCGGGAGCTGGAATCCCCGAGCACTTACACATACACCTTATCCCTAGATATAGTGGCGATACCAATTTTTTCACTACCATTAGTGAGTGTAGGACTTTTGGCGTGGATTTCAAAGCGACTTTCCAAAAGATAAAATCCCTTAGTCATAAACACTTTAGTTAGTTTTTAGATTTTGTAAATTTTTAGAAAGAATCCCGATATGATAGATTATAGCATTTGTGTATAGACACATAATTTTAAGGAGAATCTAGATGGGAAATAATTTTTTTAGATTGTTTTTTGCCTTTGTGCTGTGTGGGGGGATTTTTAGCACTCTTAGTGCAAATCGCTATGATTATTTGCTCTTTTCAAACAACTACGCCGATGTCCGCAAGGGAGTGGATTTGGGTGCAAATGTAAATAGCAGACTTCGAGGAAGCACGCCACTTTATGACGCTTCGCGCAAAAACAACACTGATATTTTATACCTCCTACTAAAGCGGGGCGCAAAAGTAAATGCTATCTCTCACGGGGAAACAGCACTGCACAAAGTCGTGCAGTTCAACAACCTAAACTTCACTCAAATCCTACTAAAAGCGGGGGCAAACCCAAATATTAGGGATTCTATTCGTGGCAATACCGCTTTGCACTATGCGGTAGCTTTGCGCAACTCACAGATGATTTCGCTTCTTTTGAGCTATGGTGCTGACATCACTATCACAAATAGTGCTGGAGATACGCCCGCAAGATATGTGCTCTCAAATGTAAGCGTGCCAAGTATGCAGGCACAAAATAAGCATATTTTGCTTAGCACCACGCCATTTCGCGTAGGCTCTGGAAGTGTAAATATAATGGTTCAAAACCTCACAGAATCTTTTATCACTATCACTTATGGTGCGCTGTATATGAATGGAAATCTAATCTCTGAGCAAAGTTTCTCACGCAAGATTCCACCTCACTCAAGCGTAAGCGTGGGTAGCTTGCCCATCTCGCAGGATTCTTATGAAAATGTCTCTGTGAAGCGAAGTGGAATCGCAACGGTAAAATATGGATTTGGGCTTGAGTATGAGATTGAGGGGAAAGCGGGGAATTTCTACCAAAGCGCAAAAGCTCAAATGCAAGTGTGGTAAGCGCAAAAACTAAACACGACTAAATAAAATCACAAACAAATCAACCACAAGACAAAAGGCAAAACAACTAAAGCAAAAATAAGGTAAAGATTTAAGGTAAAAAAAGGCAAAAAATAAGGCAAAAAATAAGGAGAGCAAATGAGCGCGACAAATACCGCAAGCACTGCAAATATCTCAACCACTTCAGCAAATCCACTCACTATCTTAGAGCAAGTCCTAGCAGGGAAAGAGTGCTCTGCTAGCGAGCTAGTGCGCTTGTATGAGTGCGATATTTTTACGCTTGGCGAGGCAGCAAACTCTATCCGTAAGCAAAAATACGCAAACAAAGTATTTTTTAATATGAATCGCCATATAAATCCCACAAATATCTGCGCTGATGTGTGTAAGTTTTGCGCGTTTTCTGCAAGCAGGCGAAATCCAAATCCATATCAAATGACGATTGAAGAAGTAGTCGCCCAAACGGTCGCTTCACAATCTCGTGGGGCAAAAGAAGTGCATATCGTCTCTGCTCACAGCCCGCACTATGCTTATGAATGGTATATGCAGTGCTTTAGCGAAGTCAAAAAAGCCGCACCAAAAATCCACCTAAAAGCAATGACCGCTGCGGAAGTGGATTTTCTTAGTCGTAGATTTGGCAAAGATTATCGAGCAGTGCTAGAAGATATGGCAAAAGCTGGTGTGGATTCTATGCCGGGAGGTGGGGCTGAAATCTTTGATGAAAAAATCCGCAAAAAGCTATGTAGTGGCAAAGTATCTAGCACGCGCTGGCTAGAAATCCACTCATATTGGCACTCACTTGGCAAGATGAGTAATGCCACAATGCTTTTTGGACATATTGAGGAGCGAATCCACCGCATAGACCACATTTTAAGGCTTAGAGATACACAATGCGACACACAAATCGTAGAATCCAAAAAGGGCGGATTTAACGCATTTATCCCCCTACTCTATCAGCGCGAAAACAACTACCTAAACCTACCCCAACCACTTAGCGGACAAGAAATCCTAAAGACTTTATCTATCGCTAGAATCATTTTGCACAATATCCCACATATCAAGGCGTATTGGGCGACACTTGGGGCAAATCTCGCCCTTGTAGCCCAAGAATTTGGCGCAGATGATATGGATGGCACGATAGAAAACGAAAGCATACAATCCGCAGCAGGCGCAAAATCCAAAAAAGGCATAAGCAAAGAAATGATGATAGCACAAATAAAAGATGCGGGATTTGTCCCTGTGGAGCGCGATAGCCTCTATAATGAATTGCAAAGCTACTAAAAATAATTGCTTTAAGATTTTACGCAAGTTTTTATTTTTAAGTCTTTTTTTTTTGCATTAGCCTTTTTTGCGATTTTCCCACGCTTAAAATTTGCATAAATATTCACAAAATCATCGCTTTATTTGTCGTCTTTCATAGCTTTTCATCACCATTTCATCGCCAAAATGAATAAAAATCTAGCAAAAACATAAAACCACATAAAAATCTTAAGGAAAAATATGCGTTCGTATCCGTTGTATTTAGAATGTGCCTTGCGTTTAAGTCGGCTTTTTGCCATATTTTTTCCTAGTAAATCCTTGCGTGCAAAGGTGCGTAGCTTGCCTTTTGTGCTTGCTCATCGCACTTTTTGTAGATTTCAAAAAGACACGATTCAAGCAGATATATTTATCTCTCTAGGAGAAGCGTGCAAACCAGCACTTCACTTGCGCAACTATGGGCTACGCAAGCTATCTTCCCCACTTGATTGGATGATGTGCTATGATTTAGATGAGGCTTATCGTTGCTTTGAAGTGGGGTTTGGCGATTTTTTTGAAAAATGCTATGAGGAAAAGTCAAAAAGTGCTAAAGAACGCTATGTAGTCTCTACTAGCAACGCAGGTATGGTAAGTATCCACGCATTTCCCAAATCTATCCCACTAAATCAATATCTGCCTACTTTTAGAAAAACTATGCAGTGCCGTTTTGATAGGCTAAAATCTAAGATTTTGGCTTGTGATTGTGTGGCGTTTGTCTGTGGGAGGACAAATAGCATAGAAGAGCTAGCTGATTTTGGCAAAAAGATTGGCAAACTTTTTGAGAGAGAATCCAAAACGAGAGAGAGAGAGAGAGAGAGAGAGAGTAAACCGCGCATTATCATCATAAACATAAGGCACAAAGAAAATATCCCAAAAAATCAAATCACAAAAGAAGTGCTAGATTTTGGAGAAAATCTGCAAGTGGTGGAATTTATCTGTGATGATACTAGCATAAATGAGAAAAAATACTTTCTAGGCAATACTTTGGCGTGGCATAGCGTGATGCTAAACCTTAGACTTTCATAGATTTTTATCTTTTGGCTAGATTTTACCCTTTGTGCTATAATCCTTTTTTGTAAAAAAACGCATTTTAGGCACAAAATCTAAAAAACACGCAAAAACACAAAATCCCCTCACAACCAAAAATCTAAAGGCACAAAATGGCAGATGAGCAAGAAAAAACCGAAGCCCCCTCCCAGCACAAGCTCTCCCGTGCAAAGCAAGAGGGAAATGTCGCCAAAAGCCCCGAAGTCAGCGGAGTGGTGGTTATGCTTGTGGGGCTTGGTGTGCTGTTTTTGTTATTTCCTTTTTGGCTCGACAAAATCAAGGGAATCTACACTTATGCCCTGCATTTCCCACAGACAGGAAATGGCACAGATTTGACAAAAGCTGATGTTGTAAATATTTTTTGGAATCTAGTGAGTGTTACGGGCATTATGCTATTGCCTATATTTTTGGTGCTACTTGTGGCAAGTATTTTAGGCAATGTCGCGCAATTTGGATTTTTGCTAAGTATCAAGGCGATTTATCCCAAATTTAGCAAAATAAATCCCATAAATGGTTTTAAGCGTATTTTTTCTTTGCACAATCTTGCAAATGGTGCGCTTATCACGCTAAAAGTGCTTGTGGCTTTGGGCGTTGGTGGAATTATACTGCTATTATTTTTGCACGAAATCGAGGGTGTAGCTCATCTTGGTGCGATAGAGCAAATTTTGTGGTGGCGCAACAAATGTTTGATTTTGATAGGCTCGATGATTGGGGTGTTTGCACTAATGGCAGCAGCTGATTATGCGCTTAAGCGCAGACAATACATAAAATCTTTAAAAATGAGCAAGCAAGAAGTCAAAGATGAGTTTATCCAGCACGAAGGAAATCCAGAAATAAAAGGCAGAATCCGCCAGCTTATGCGCAAAAACGCGATGAACAAAATGATGAGCGCGATTCCAAAAGCCCAAGTAGTCGTTACCAACCCCACGCATTACGCCGTAGCACTTGCGTTTGATAGCCAAAAAGACCAAGCCCCGCGCGTAGTCGCAAAAGGCATAGACCACCTAGCTATCCGCATAAAAGATGTCGCTAGGCAAAACGACATAGAAATCATAGAAAACCCACCTCTAGCGCGAAGCCTCTACAAAGACGCACCACTAGATAGAGAAATCCCTAGAGAGTTTTTTGAAGTGGTAATCTCGGTGCTGATACAGGTAAATCGCTTGCGACTAACCAAAGGAAAAAAACCACTATTTTAGATTTTGCGCTGAATTTTTATCGTGTTTTGTTGCTTATGTATTTTGGCTTACATTTGATAAAAAACTGATTTTATCGCCCTTTATCAAAACTGCTGAAACACAATAAGGCAAGGAATCTAAATCAATATTTTCTAATTCCTTGCGAAGTTTTGTGCTAGATTTTGTAGTGATTTTTGCAGTGGATTTTGCTTTTTTTGTGCTTGTTTGGATTTTTTTGCTCGTATTCAAAAAATACGCCTCTATGCTTTGATAGATTTTGGATAGTTTTTTTTGCGTGATAGCATAAGCAGGTTCGGCTTTTGTATAGCTTTTTACTTCTATAAAGTGCAAGGTAGATTTTGAAGCAGTGGGATTGAGGAGAAAATCTTTTTTAGATTCTTTAGAATCTAGCTTGCACCTAAAATCCTCCTCACGCTCCAAAAAAATATCTTTGCACTTCAAATCCTCGCAGGCTTTGCACTCATTGCCTTCACTTGTATTGCTAGTTTCCAAAGCGATAATATCTATCTCGCCAAATCGCGAGTGAAAATTGCGCTCTAAAATCACAAAACCATTAGATTCTAGCCAAGCGCACGCTCTGTCCTCGCCAATTTTGCCTTTTAGTGCGGATTTTGTGTGGCTAGGCTTAGTTGTTGTTGTGGTTGTTTGATGATTTTGGGTGGTGGATTTTGGTGTCGTTTTTGTCATCACGCGATTCCTGCTATATAAAGATTTTGGCTATAAAGTAGCAAAATCTAAGCCAATTTTTTCTATAATTTCAAAATCTATTTCACAAAGGAAAGCACAATGGGACGAGCGTTTGAATATCGGCGGGCGGCAAAAGAAAAGCGTTGGGATAAGATGAGCAAGGTGTTTCCAAAGCTCGCAAAAGTCATCACAATGGCGGCAAAAGAGGGTGGGAGCGACCCAGCTATGAATGCCAAGCTTCGCACCGCCATAGCCAACGCCAAAGCCCAAAATATGCCAAAGGATAATATCGATGCTGCGATTAAACGCGCAAGTGGCAAGGACGGGAGCTTTAGCGAGGTTACTTACGAGGGCAAGGCAAGCGGTGGTGTGCTGATTTTTATCGAATGCACTACGGATAATCCTACCCGCACGATTGCCAACATAAAAAGCTACTTCAACAAAACGCAAGGTGCGCAAATCGTCCCAAACGGCTCGCTAGAATTTATGTTTGCACGCAAGAGTGTGTTTGAGTTTGTCCTGCCAGAGGGCAAAAGCACGGAGGAAATCGAGCTAGCTCTCATTGATTATGGGCTAGAGGAGCTAGAGAGGGCGGAAGAAAACGAAGATTCTGAATCTTCTAAGAGATACGCGGCTATCGGGGAGTATAGCGATTTTGGGACTTTGAGCGAGGGGTTTGAGAAGCTAGGAATCCCCGTGCAAAAGGCTTCATTACAACGCATTCCAACAAGCCCTATTAGCCTAAGCGAGGAGCAAATTACCGAGCTAGAAAAACTCCTTGATAGAATCGAGGAAGATGACGATGTGCAAGCGGTTTATACAAATCTAAGCTAGTTTTTTTACATTTTTGTTATTCTTCGATAGTTATTTTTTGTTTTGCATATTTTACAAATGATGTAAGTATGGGCAAAAACAAGCACAAAACAACATACGACCACGACCTCATTGCAAAATATAACGACAAAAATTGCTTTTCTAAGCTAGCAAACGATTTTTGCTGTAAGCGATTTTGCAAGATTTTAGTTATTTTTAAGCGCGGTTGCACAGCCAGATATATGGGCAGTTTCGGCAAATTTGCAGCTTGGAAGTAAGCGAAAAATCCACCTTGCCAACGCTTTTGGAATTTATATCCTCTTTTTTATCCTCGCTTATGCTTTTTGCCACACTACCTTGCAAATTTACATTATTTTGCAAATCCACACTATCTTGCGCTCCTGCACTATCTTGCAAAGCATCCAAAATCATCTCTTTTGCCTTTTTAGCTTGATTTTGATTTGGGATAAAAAAAGACTTTTGATTTTCACGCAAAAAATATAGCCCCGCTTTCACGACTTCAAATTCCTTAGAATCTTTTTCTTGGCTGTCTTTTTGCATAGATTCCATTGCTTGAGTATCTTTTCTGTCTTGATTTGCAAAATCTCTGCTTATAAATTTTTCTAAACCCACAAAATCTTGTCCCAAATCCCCCGCACACTCTCCACCCAAAAATCCTAAATATCCATTTTCTAACAAACTTGATTCCACCAAAAGTTTATAAAAAGCAAGCTGAAAATTATAATATGCTTTATCGGCTTTATCTCGCGAATACTTATAATCTAGTATCCAAATCCGCCCTTGCGCGTCCATATCAAGCCTATCAATCCTCCCTTTTAACAAAAATCTTTTTCCATTATGAAGTAGGCTAGATTCTAGCTCACGCTCACAATCTAGCACACACAAAGCATTTTTGCCCTCACCCTGCGATAAAATATCTTGTGAATCTTGGATTCTACTTGCTTCACTATCCCAAAATCCACGCATTTCTAGCGCATTTATCTTGTATGCAAATCGCTCTTGCATTGTGATTTTGTATTCTTGCGTGTTTTGTGCTTTCTTATCAAATCCCTCACCCAATCTCGCTTCAAATTCTTGCTTGATTTTTTCAAGCATTTCTGAACTTAGCGGTGTATTTTTGTATTTGCCAAAAGCAAGACAAAGCGCGTTATGCAGATTTGTGCCAATCTCCATAGATAGATTTTCCTCATCTTGTGGCTTAATTTTTAGCAGATATTTGAAGTAAAATTTGCGCTTGCATTGGCAAAATGTCCACAAACTCGTAGGCGAAAATCTAAACCCATCCAAACTTCCAAAAATCCTAAAATCCTCTTTTTGCGATAAATTTCTGCTTAGTAAATCCTCGCGTGGCAAAATGATTTCCTCATCGACAAAAGCAGGCAAAGATTGGCTAGGAAAAAGTGCGTAGAGTTCATCGCCATTTTGGCTTTTTATGTTTAGCTCATCTAGCAGGCTTGCCCTTGTCGTTTCGTCATTTTGGGTGTGGGAGAGATACACTGCTTTGCGTGTATGCAAAAAAAGTGAGTAGTAATAATGCTTTTGGAGCTGTTCTCTATCTTTTAGTGTTGGCATACCTAGCTTTGAGCGCATAAAGGTGTTTAGAAACATATCGCTATCTTTGACTTTGGGGATAAAGTCATCATTACAATCAAGCACAAAAACATACTCAAAGCTAAGTCCGCGCGTTTCTAGCACTTCTATCACCCGCACTTTTCCCCCGCTTGTGTCATTTTCCCGCAAAGAGTGCAAATCTTCTAAAAAAACCTCCACCACTTCTTGCCATTCTAGTGCGTTTATATAAGAAGCGATTTGAGCGTATTGCAAAAGAATTTCTTGGATAGAGTTAGCGATATTTGGGGAAGTATCAGCATATATCCCGCTAGAATCTAGTATAGATTCTAGCGTAGAAAGATTGGTATTTTGCTGTGAAATATTTGCGCTATTTTGGGTGTCTAAAATAGTATTGTTTTCGCTAGGGTTTGTTTTTTGATGTCCTGCATAAAGCAAAGATTCTAGTTTGTCAAAAACGCCAAATTGCTCTTTGCCCATCGCGTAGTTTAGATTTCGCGCTTCATCTAGTAGCTCAAAAAACTCGACAATATCACTGCTAGGTGTGATGATAGCGATTTGCTCGCCATCTACGCCACTTGCTAATAGCTCACGCACTTTTTCTAGCACAAACGCACACTGCCCTATTCGCAGCTCAAAGCCAAATGCTTCAATGCTTGGCAAGGAAGCAAGAGGAGATTTTTGTATAATTTTGCAGGTAAGATTTTGGGTGGGAATGCTTTGAAAATCAGGTTTTTTTTGAACATCTATGGTGTAGCTAAAGCCAGATTCTAGGTTATTTGGCTCTAGCATTTTGGCAATATAAGGGAAATGTAAGGCGTTGTATCTATCTAGCTTAAGATGAATGTATAGAGGCGTAAAAAGCGCGATTTGCTCCAAAATGTAGGATTCTAATGGGTTCAAAAACCCATCAATAAAAATCTCTATCCTATCAAAAGAGCGGATAAACTCGCTAATAATGACTATTTCATCTTTTTGTGGGACGCTAAAAAAGTGCTCCTTTTGTAGCGCATTCTCAAAACGAGTGAAAATCTCCTCAATGATAGCCAAATGCTCGGTAAAATCCGCGTAAATATCACTATTTGGAATATCACTAAACTTGATATTGTGTTGCTTGATTTCATTAAACAAATACAACAAAAAATCACTTCCCTCCAAGTAGCCCAAAAAACTTTTTTCAAACACCAAAAGATTTGTGATATTTGGCTTTTGCTCGATGACTTCACGCAAAATGCCTTGCAAAATGATAGTTTGGATTCTGTGATTTATGCGGGTTTTGTGTGGGATAGTGTAGGATTTTTTGAAAAACTCGCCAATGCTTAGTGCCTTTGGCATAAGCCCTTGTGGTTGTTTGGAGTAAAAATCCATAATCAGCCGTTGGGTAGAAAACACATATAGTGTGCGCTCTTGGAGTGGGGCTTTTGGTAGCGTATCGCTTTTTTGTGTATTTGTCGCGTTAGAGTTTTTTGCGTTGGTGGCTTTTGAGGGATTTTGCTCGCTTTTATTCATCTGCCTTAGCCCTCTAGGACTTCATCTCGCACAAATTTTATGATTGATTTGCATTTTTTACAGTGAAATACCGAACCACTTTGAGCTTTTTTGTGCACGCTATCTAGCACGCGGAAAGACTCCCTACAATCGCAACTATAAAAATGCGCCACTTCCTCTTGCTCTAGCAGTTTTTCATCTAAGAAAATAGGGCGATTCTCTTGTGCGATTCCTTGTTGGGATTTTTTGTGCTGCTTGTGCCACCGCTCGATTTTCATATCCTCTTTCATAATATGCTCTATTAGCCAATCGTGCGTGATTATGGCTAGCTTTTTTTTGAAATCATATTGGATATTTTGGATTAGATGAGACATCTTAAAAACAATATCTTTGTGGATTTCGCGATGCTCTTCTAAGTGTGGATAATTGATACTTGCCATATATTCTTCCTCATCGTGGAAGTGAAATTTCATATAATTAAACAATTCCACAAGCATAGCCTTTATCTCACTAGAATCCACCTGCTTATGTAGCAGTTCAGCTGCCTTTTTTGCGATGACAAAAAGCCGCTTATGCTGCTCATCTATATGCTCGTTTTTTACGCTATATTTGTCGTCCCACTGCGGAATCAGCATAGTGCATCTCCTAATCAAGCACAAAAAACGCTTATCTTAAAAGCGCGATTTTGTGCGCAATCGTTGTGTAATGTTTAGCTACTAAAGCTAAGATTATACCACAACTAGCCTTTTGGGTAATCTTTATGGCTTGATTTTGGAGTATTTTAGGGATTTTTAGACAAAAATTGCAATTTAGAGTTTTTATAAAAATCCGTAAAAATAGATTTTTGATTTGAATTTTTGAGATTTTAAAAATCTTTCAAAAAACATATAAAAATTTTACACATTTTAGCTAAAATCCAAATCGTTTATTTTGCTCAAGTATTTGCTAAGGACAAAATAAAAACTACCCCACGATTAAGGAAAACAGATGAGAAAATCAAAAATTCTTAAATCCACTTGCGTGCTAGCTTGTGTGCTAAGTGCCACTTTTGCTAGCGCAAACCCTACAAACACTCCTACACACACTTCGCCACAGCTACCACAGCAAAGTTTGCAAGCCAAGAAGACTTACTTAGAGCAAGAGCTAAAAGAGCTAGAATCTAGGGAAAGAGACCAGCTAGAAATAGAAACTCTAGAAGCAAAAATACAATTCCTAAAAGAAAAGCAATCACTCCAACCACAAACCCCCATAAAAGCCCCAGCTACTCAATCCCAAGAGCCTATAAGCCAACAGCCCGTAAGCTATGCACTCCAAGATGAATACGATGATGACGATGAATACGATGACGATGATGAGCAAGCCCAAAGAGATGCCGAAGTCAAGCGTGCGTTTGGAAAAAACCGCAATGGTGTTTTTCTGCGCTTTATGGCAGGAAGTATGCGCCCAAAAACAGCTTTCAATAGAGAGCAAGAGATTGGATTTGGATTTGGTGTGGGGTATCAGAGATTTTTTAGCTTTTTGGGGTTTGGCAAGCCTAGCAAAAGTCCTCTAGGATTTAGAGTGTATGTGGATTCTTTCGCTCCATTTAGCAATGGTCGCACCCAAACAATGTCAAGCGCAAATATTGATGGCTTGCTAGAATTTAACTTCCCCAATAGTTACTCATATTTTGGTGTGTTTGGTGGCGTGGGATATGCTAGATTTGATGTGTGGGATTCTACTTCTCAAATGCTAAGTTTCCGCTCCAACTATCACAGAAATACTATTGCGTATAACTTCGGTGCAGCACTCACGCTCGGTGCGAAGCATAGGCTAGAGTTTTACTACAAAGTATTGCCAAAAAGAAATACCACGAGGCTTGATTTTGCTTGGAAAGAGCGCAATATCATAGCTTTTGTTTATCAATATACTTTCTAGGAATTTTTTCTAAAAACTTTTGCTAGTGTTTTTTCTAAAAAATATCTAGCCTAGAGTTTTTTACTTCCCTAAGATTTTGTTGCATTTGTAGCAAAGTCTTAAGGGAAAATGACTTTTTACATTCCCACTAGATTCCCCCCCCCCCCCCACCCAACGATTCCTTTACTTTTAGGTTTTTAAGCAAAATCTACACTTTTTTGTGTTTTTGCGTTGTTTATCTTGTCTGTTATTTTGCCTATATTTTTTTATCTATCTTGCTTCCCACCACGAGGGGGCTTTCGTAGAAAGCATATAGCGCACCCCCTCATAGCAAAAATCCACACCAAAAGAATGCAGTGCCAAAACCTTATCTGCAAAATCTCTACATTTTTTATTACAAATTTCATTTAATTCCTCGTTTGTGTGGCAAGTCTTTTTAGAATCTGCTTGCGCTTTAGATTTTACATTTGATTTCTCATTTGGCTTTGTTGTGGATTTTGTATCTATGTTTGCGCGGGTTGCAGATTCTGCTCTAATAATGCGAAGTTCATCTAAATATCTCTCACTTACTTCATCGCTTACCCCATAGAGAAAGTCATTTTCTATCGCGTGTCCTATATGTGCTAGATGCAGTCGGATTTGATGAGTGCGCCCCGTGAGTGGAAAAGCCTTGATAAAAGTATGCTCCCCATCAAAATATATGGGCACAACGCGTGTAATCGCACTTTTAGAGGATTTTTCTTTTGTGGCGGATTGCAGTATATTTGATTCTAGTGCGGAATATTCTAGTGTAGAGGATTTTGGCGTGCTAGATTCTGTCGCATTAGATTTTAGCGCGGCATAGTCGATTTTGGAGCGAATAGAGAGGTTTTGGCTTTTTTGAGTGCGGGTAGGTGTGATGATAGGTGCATTTATGTGGCATTCATTTTTGATTTCTCCGCGCACTTTTGCTAGATAGCATTTGTGGATTTTGCGATTCATTAGTGCGGTTTTTAGGGCTATTTGAGCTTTTTTGTGCTTTGCTATTAGTATCGCTCCACTTGTTTCAAAATCAAGCCTATGAATGCTTTGTGCCTCATCTCCACAAAAAAACCGAATCGAATCAAGCAAGCTTTTATGCAAAAAGTTACCCTTTGGGTGTGTCAGTAGCTTTGGCGGTTTATCAAATAATGCAAAATCTTGTGTGCAAAAAATAGGCTTTAGTAACTCACTTGCTTCGTAATAATGTGGCGAAAAATGCGTAAGCCACACGATTCCTTGCAGTATGTCGCTTTTTTGTGCGATTTGCCTAGCGTCTATGCCGATACGCAATCTAGCCTTATCGATTGTCTTTTGGGCTAGCGCGGGCGTAAATCCAAGAGTTTGGGTTAGAAATTTTGTCGCTTTTGTGGGAGAATCTACAAAATATTGCGAGCGAATAAATGGCAAGAGAATCTCTACTTAGTTTTGTCGATTTAGCCGTGTTTTTGGTTGGTTTTGTGGCGTTTGTGATTTTTGTAGGCTAGATTGTTTTTTCTTTGGATTATCTAGGCTATTTTCCTCGCTTGCTTTTTGGGTATTTTCTTTTGTGCTATCACTTTTGCTATCATTTTTTGGATTTTCTTTATTTTTTTGATTTGCTTCTTTTTTTGCCTCTTCTTCAAGCATTCTTTCTGACTCTTCTTTTAGCTTGGTAGCGTATTCGGTGCGAAGTTCATCTAGGATTTCATCTGCTACGGATTCTAGCACTTCGTCATTTACCCTAGCATAAATCCTATCTAGGACATGCCTTCGCACTACTTCTCTATAATACGCCACAAGTTTTGGCAAAACATCAGAAACTATCTCATCAACATAGTCATCATCATACCGTTTATCGATTTTCATACGAATCTTTGCGTGCCCTTTTCTCTCCAAATCATCAATATATTCCTTACCTAGTTTTTTTGTAAGGCTAACTAGCTTGTTTTTATCAATCTTTTGCATAGCCTTTTTAGTTATCTCCTCCTCTAATTCAGTGAAGTTTCTGCTACTATCAACGGCTACGATAATGTCATAAAGCCTATCCTCTATCTCATCAAACACTTCTTCTGATATTTCTTGCTGTATAGTAGATAGCTGGATTTGGCTAGATTCTGCTTGGGTATTTGCTTCATTTGAGCTACCCTCATCTTTCTCATCTTTGCTTTCTTTTGAAGCGATGATTATGTTGTCTTTATAAACAAGATGATGATGATAGGACAAAGAGCCAACCAAAAGTCCCACCACTAGCACAAGCAATAACGCAATAATGCCAAATGCTTGCTTGGGTGTAGTGCCTCTATACCTAAATGATTGCCTCATTGGTGTCCTTTAAGCAAAGTCTTTATTAAGAAGTGGTGGAAGTAATAAAAGTTTTATAAAAGTGTTGTAAAAGTTTACCCTAAGATTTTAGCAATCTTAGGGTAAAAATGTTGATTTTTTGAGTATTTTGGGCTTTTTAAGTTGTTTTTGTAGATTTTTTGGCTAGCCTTTAGCCGCACCTTTGCTTAATGCTTCTTGTGCATATTTTTCGCCCAGCTCGTAAGCCTTTTTGTTTAGCTCCACAACTTTAGCAGGCACTTTAGAAATCATCGTTTCATATACCAAATCCCTATCCACACACTTGGTAAATGCCACCGTTACAGCAAGTGCCACAACTGATTGTGTTACGACATTGCCGACTTCATCTTTTGCGATAGAAATGATTGGAATTTGATAGATTTGGAATTTTTGCAAATCCTCCTTGCTAGGCGTAACAAGATTTGGCTCAACTACGATGATGCCACCCTCTTTTACGCCACTTTTGAATTGCTCATAGCTCACTTGCGCGGTGGATAGCATAAAGTCGATATGCCCCTCATTTGCATAAGGATACAAAATCTCATTAGAATCAAGCAAAATATCCACTTTAGTGGGTCCGCCACGCACTTGAGAAGTATAAGTAGAAGCTTGGATTCCATAGCCACCAGCGCGGATTTTGGACTCGGCTAAAATCTCCCCCGCAAGCAAGACGCCCTGCCCTCCCACGCCTGTAAATCGTAGTTGTGCTTCCATTTTATGCTCCTTTTGTGGCTTGTGCTTTAGCGATGACTTCCTCATAGGCATTGCAATACTCCTGCCTTGAAGTATCGTGTTTTAGGATACCTGTTGGGAACTTGCCTATTTTTTCCTCATCGCTCATTTCATCATATTTACGCTTGGTAACTATGCGAGATTCTATCCATTTTAGCACTTGGACAGCTTCGCCCATTTTGTTTTTGCGCCCTAAGTTTATATGGCAGTTGCTATGAATGTCAAAAAAGCTGAAGCCCTCGTGCTTAAAGCCCTCAAGCAAGACTTTCTCGATTTTTTTTGGGTCTAGCACAGATTCTCGTGCGATAAAAGACGCCCCCGCAGCATCGACTAGCTTGCAGGGGTCAAAGCTATTTTCGATATTTCCATATTGCGCAGTAACCGTCCACATTCCCTTAGGTGTGGTAGGCGAAGTTTGAGAGTTTGTAAGCCCATAGATGAAGTTATTGACTAGCACATAGTTTAAGTCGATATTGCGCCTGCAAGCGTGAATAGTGTGATTCCCACCGATAGCAAGCGCATCTCCATCACCACTTACGACTATGACGTGCTTTTTGGGATTTGCTAGCTTTATACCTGTGGCATAAGCTAGAGCGCGTCCGTGAGTGGTATGCACAGTATTGCAATTCACATACGAGCTCATTCGCCCGCTACACCCGATACCACTCACCAAGCACACATCATCCATCTTCCACCCTAGTGCATCAATAGTGCGAATGATAGATTTTAGGATTACTCCATCGCCACAGCCCCAGCACCACAAAGTGGGCATTTTATCCACTCGTAAATATTCATCATAATTAAACGCCATTTTACATCTCCTTGATTTTTTCTATGATTTGAGTAGGCGATATGCTTCTACCATTTGCCTGCCCCATAAACTCGACTTTGCGCTCCAAAATCCGCTCAACTTCCTCTAAATACTGCCCTTTGTTTAGCTCAATTACTAAGATTTTGCTAAATTGCTCTCCTAGCTTTTTTAGTCGCTTTTGCGGACTAGGCCAAATCGTAATAGGACGGAATAATCCCACTTTCTTGCCCATTTTCTTTAGCTCTATCATCGCTTCTTTGACAGATAGTGCCGTAGAGCCATAAGCGATTATAGCGATGTCTGCACCCTCCAAATCCAACTCCTCATTTTTGCAAATATGCTCCTCCCTAGAATCTATCTTTGCAAATAGCCTATCAATCAATGCCTGCCCTTGTACTGCGTCCTCTGTGGGGAATCCTAGCGGTCCGTGTGCTAGCCCTGTGATATGGTAGCGATAGCCTTTAAAAAATGGATTTAGTATCGCGCTTTCATTTGCGCCAACCTCATAAGGACGATACTCTTTTGGGTCGCCACTAAATTCTCGTCTATTGACAATCGTTTTTGCCACATCAGCTACTTCAGGGATATATGCCTTGCCATACATATGCCCTATCGTTTCATCAAGTAGCAAAAACACAGGTGTCATTAACTCCTCTGCTAGATTAAACGCCCTAATAGTTTCTGTATATGATTCTTCTAAATTCCCCGGTGCGAGTGCTACGGCTTTGAAATCCCCGTGTGTAGGGTGCTTCAAAAAGCTTATATCGCCCTGTGCTACGCGTGTAGGCATACCTGTGGAGGGTCCTGCACGCATTACATTTGCTATCACTAATGGAATCTCTGCCATAAATCCAAGCCCGATTTGCTCAACCTTTAGTGATATGCCCGGTCCAGAGCTTCCTGTCATTGATTTTACGCCACTCATCGCCGCACCCAAAGACACGCAAATCCCACCAATCTCATCTTCCATTTGGATAAATCTACCACCATTTTTAGGCAAAAGCACGCTTAGCTCGTGCATAATGTCCGAAGACGGTGTGATAGGATACCCACCATAAAATCTACAACCCGCATCAATGGCAGCCTTTGCTACCAACTCATTGCCACCTGAAATTACTTCTCGCATTATTTCTTCCTTAAATCTTTAATTTTAGAGTGCCATATATTTATTCTCACGCACTTTTTGCGCTCTTTCTTGCGCTTCTTGCGTGAGTTTAGCAAATTTAAAATCTTTTCTTTCTGCGACATATATCGCAAAATCTGGGCAATGCAACTCGCACTCACAGCACCCTATGCAACTCTCTGGGTGTGCCACTTGTATGACTTTGCCAAGCACTTTGTGTGTGTCTTGCCTCATAGAGAGGACACCTGCTGGACAGCGTGATACACATATATCACACGCTTTGCACCTGCTTTCATTTACCCAGACAGGCGTATTATCTGGGGCGACCATATTAGACATTTTTTCTCCTTTAGCTATTGCTTTTATCTAGGAATTATAAGCTAGATTCTCTAAACAAATGCTTGTTTTGGTGTTGCAAAATATGAAGTTTAATAAGAATGCACTAGAGGAAAATCTGCAAACATTTCGCTTTAAGAAATGCTTAAAAATCGCTCACTCTTTTGCACCTACCAAACTACCCTTTTACAATCGGTGCAAATTTTTATATAAATCAACTTAAAATAACCTTATTTAGTAAAAAATTTTTTTACTATTTTGCAAAATTTCTCATTTTTGTAGCATTTTTGCATAAAAACACTCTAAATTTTCTAAAAGCAAGCAAAATTTATAAAAACGACAAATGCCAAAATCTACTTCTTAAAATTCTCTTTGTGTTCTTTGTAAGTCTTGCTAAAGCTGTGTTTTCCCTGCTTATTTCGCACAAAATAAAGATAATCCACCTTTGCAGGATTTAGCGCGGCTTTTATCGCTTCTATACTTGCGCTTCCCACAGGTGTAGGCGGGATACCTTTGTTTAGATAAGTGTTAAATGGCGATTTGTCTTTGCGGATTCGTTCAGGCGTTACGCGTGAGTGAGAAAACTCCCCATAATTTAGCGAGCCATCCATTTGCAAAGGCATTCCTAGCTTCAAGCGATTGTAAATCACGGCAGAAACTAGAGGCATTTCATCAATACTAGCAGCTTCTTTTTGGATAATAGAAGCCATCGCCACATACTTAAACCACTCTTTTTCATCATATTTCCCAAGTATTTTTTTTGCTAGATTTTTGTGCTTATTTAGCGAGAAAGACACGAGGTTTTTTATGATTTCCTCTTCATTGATTCCATTTGGAATCTTATAAGTATCAGGCAAAATCACACCCTCTTGATATGGAGAATACTGCTTAAAAGCGTTTTTTAGTCGCTCCTCATTGAGAGAAAATTTTTGGGAAATATCTTTTAAGAAAAAATACATTGTCTCCCCGGGGATAAGTGTGATTTGAGATTGTGCAGCCTTTGCAGAAGTAAGCAAGTATAAAAAATCGCCCTTAGAAATAGTGTGAAAGATTTTTGCACTCTCAAAAGTGCTTTGGCTAGCTTGTGCTAGATTTTGATTTTCTACATTTTGACTTTGTGCTAGATTTCCTATGATAGATTTTTTTCTAGGCTCTAAGCCACACTCTGTGCTTACTCCTTTTATGCCCGCACTCATATCGATAATCCCATATTGAGGCTTGCCCCAAAAGCGCAATATGTTTTTGTCAAATTGATTAACTTCAAATCCATTGTTGCTTAAACTTGTTATAATTGCAGCGATACTTCCTTGAGGCACACTTACCATTTGGGTAGTGCAAATAGGCAATGCCAAATACCAAAAGAATGCTAAAATGACGATAAAAAAACCATCCAAAAAACTACTTAGCGTTTGTATTATCCTCTTTGTTGTCATTGCTACCCTTTTTTGTGGATTTGCGCTTTTGTATTCGGGAGTGCGCATAGAGCAGATGCGCATAGCCAAAGTTTCTATTAGTGGATTATACCTACGATTGCACAATAAATTTATCCTAGAAATCCAAGAAATCGACTTATCCCAAGCAATGAGCGAGCCAAAACCCAAAAAAGACTTTGATTCTACCAAAATCACTGATTATGTGAAATACGCGATTTGGGGGATTGCTTATTTTGAGCATTTAGATATTAACCGTATCGTGCTAAGCGATAAATACACCGCTTCTGTATCTTATGACGGTGCAATGTATTCGCTATCTTTTCCCAAGCTACAAGCTGTGTTTGATGTCAGCACCAAAGACAACAATATGCTACTTGACATAAAATACCTCACAATGAGTGAGCCAGATTTTAGTGTCGGTGGTCGTATCATTTACGCACCAAAAAGCAAAAAAGTAGGATTTGGGCTTGTGGTGTTGCCTATGGATATAGAGGATTTGCGCTTGCAAAACGCGCAAAGCGCGCAATCCTCAAACCCCACAAAATCAACACAATCAAAAATGTCCCAAACCAGCGCAGTCCCCGCTCAAGCACAACAAGCACTTGATGAAACAAAACTATTTTTGCAAGGAAGCAGTGATTTTAAAACCCTAAAACTAAAAGCAAAAACTACCAAAATCAAAAACCTAGATTTCCTCCGTGATTTACTCAAAGAAAGCGCGATTTTCCCAAGCCTAAATCAATGGCTTTTTGCTAGCTTAGATTTTGATTGCATTGAGTTGCTAGATTCTAGCTTTGATATTTCTCTCTCTCCCAAAAACTTCACAAAAACTCTCCTGCAAAACACCACTGCGCAAGCCCAAGTCCAAAAAGTCGCCTACTATTTGCCAGCCTCTTTACAAGCACCCCAAAATCCAAGCAAAAAACAAGCGCGATTTCCCACGCCATTTACTACAAAAAAACTCCACCTCACAATGAAAGACGGTAACCTAACCCTTGCCCCAGAATCACTAAGCTATGATTCCCTCTCACTGCAAGGCACAAGCCTTACTTTCTCTTTTGAAAAATCCCCTACCCTACATATCGCGCTTGCCTCGCCAAAAGTATTGCTTAGCCAAAATGTGCATAATCTTTTCAAATACTTCAACATAAGCCTACCCATAGATTCCCTAAAGGGCGATATAAAAGCCCAAGTTGGTATTACCATAGATTTAGCCAAAAAATCACAAAATCAAACCAAAGAATCTAATTCGCAAGATTCACTAGAATCTAGTGAATTAGCTTTGCAAGCTACAAATTCTACAAACCCTGCAAATCCTGCAGATTTTGCAAATTCTGTGGATTTTGTTGATTCTGTGAAAGATTTGAACATACCAAGCACTACTCCCACTCATTCTACTTCGCCTGTGGCAGTGCAAGGAAGCATAATCGCAAATGACGCTACGATAAAGTCCTCAAATATTGATGTGCTTACCAAATCCGCCCTTGTCCAAATCAACATAAACCCAAGCACAGGGGATAATTCCCTAAGCATAGAGACAAAAAACACAAGCTATGAAAATCTATTTGATATTGACACCAAAACCACGATAAACCTAAGCGAAAAAAGACTAAAAACAAGCCTTTTTGTGTATTCTTTGCGTATCAGCACAAACCCACAAATAAACGAGCGGATTTTAAGCCCAGAAAATATCAAAAAGCGAGAAAACTTCATAAAAGAGCTACACAAAAAATCAACACAAGTGCTTAAGCCCATATACTACGCGAGTAATGCTTTCACAAGCACAAAAAGTGATATAGCAAATGTCCTACTTGCAAGGCTAGATTCTACAAAAGATAGTAGCGAATCTAGCGAATTTGTAATGCCAAAGCCACTAGAAACGCCCTTTGAGCCAAAGTTTGACACACCAAGCACGAACTCGCCAAACACGACTACAACACCTCAAAGCACCACTCCTATGACTCCTAAGACAACGCCACCTAGCATAAATCTCCCCACCCCACCCAAAAAAGAAAAAAACTCGCAAAAAAAAACAAATTCTATCATAGAAAAAACAGGAGATATGCTTTTGCCAAAAACCTCCACCCCCACCAAAAAGCAAGCCCCAAATGAAGCCGAGCAAATCGCCAAGCTACACCCAAACGACAATGATGATGGCGAAGATATTGGCAGTGTCGATGAATCCAATGCTAATAAACCTAATGAGATTATGCAATCTCCAAAAACCCCTAGCCAAGTCGCCCCACAAAAATCCTCTCAAAAGCAACAAAAGCAAGAATCCAAAAAAGCACTCCCACAAGAATCAACACAAAAAGATTTAGCCCAAAAACCAAAAAAAGAGCAATCAAACAAACTAAAACCCACACAAGAAACCCCAAAGCCCACCCCAAAATCAAGCGGCAAAATCATAACCAAAGGCGTGGAACTAGATTTTGGCAAACCTATGAGTGAAGCCACTATGCGTGCCAAAATCATTGAGCTTATCAAAGCACAAAACGAAGATGTATTTACTTATGATATTTTCCGCGCGGACAAATCAAGCCTCCCTCAAATCGACATAGATATGGACTTCTCAAGCGATGAAGTCTCTATAAGTGTGCCAAGTCTGCAAACTTACGCCAAAATGCTAAATAGCCAAATCGTTATTGCTGTGCGTGATTTTAAGCTATTTACCCCTCATTCACCGCTGATGAAATATCTAGGACTAAACGCGGGCTCGGCTATCGTTCATCTAAAGTCAGCAAACGAGCTAGCATTTGAAGTCCAAATCAAAGATTTCCCCACATTTTTGCTAAAAAAGGACAAAACTCCGCTAAAAGATTTTGTCTTTCAAGGGCAGTATAAAGACAAAAAATTGCGCGTAAAAAGCGCACCTCAAGGGCTAATCTCATTTGAATCTTATGACAACACAATGCTTGCAAAATTTAACAACATTGATATTGATATTAACGCACTTTTATCAAGCAAGATTCCTGCCATAGAGGAGGCTTTTAGCATTTCAGATGAAAAAAGCGTGGTTTTTACCAAAGAGCAGATTTTGGCTGAAAATGAGTTTTTGCGACAAAAGCGAAGATATGAGCGACAAAACAACCTAAAGCCCCATATCATCGCTATTGAAGCGCGAAATATCGTAGGCTTTTATAAAGAAATCACTCTGCCATTTGATGATTTTAACGCAAAGATTCGAGATGATAGAATCACAGCAGACGCCACTTATGGCAATGGTATTGCAAATATTGATATTATCCACGGCAATACACTATTTAAGGCGGGGAATTTTGGTGCAGAGTTCCTAAACCGCATAATCGGGCGCAAAATCGTAGAGGGCGGGTTGTTTGAAGCGGGTGGAATCTATAAAAACGACATTTTTAATGGCGAAATCTCTATGCAAAACACGAGTTTTAAAGGATTTGCTATCGTGCAAAATATCATAGGGCTTATTGATACGATACCATCTCTTGTGATGTTTCGCTCGCCCGGACTTAGTGGCAAAGGCTACGAAGTCAAAAACGGAAAAATAATGCTCGGGCTAAATACGCAATACATAGCCTTAGAATCAATCGATTTAATCGGTAAAACAATGGATGTCAAAGGTAGTGGAATCATTGAGGTAGAATCTAGCGAAGTGGATATTGGGCTATCTATATCTACGCTAAAAAGCCTAACTTCAGTGCTAAACAAAATCCCAATCATAGGCTACCTAATACTTGGCAAAGACGGCAAAATCACCACCCAAGTGAGTATCGATGGCACACTAGAAAATCCAAAATCTCAAGTAAGTCTTGCTGAAGATATTTTAAGCGCACCGCTAAACATTATCAAACGCGCATTTACTCCTGTGGATATGCTAATTGATGAAGTAGTAAAAAGTATCGACTAAATGCCCCTCTCTCAACTAAATGAGCAGCAATATGCCGCTGCTACCGCACCACTAGGACACAATCTCATCATCGCTTCTGCTGGCACGGGCAAAACTTCCACGATTGTGGGGCGCATAGCACATTTGCTAGAATCTGGCATAAAGCCAAATGAGATTTTACTACTAACCTTTACCAACAAAGCCTCCCAAGAAATGATAGAGCGCGTAAGCAAAAGATTTGGCAATCTTGCCAAAAAAATCGAATCAGGGACTTTCCACGCCGTAAGCTACCGATACTTGCGCGAAAAATACTCCATAAGCCTAAAGCAACCAAAAGAATTAAAAGTGCTTTTTAAATCAATCGCACAAAGTCGCATCTATGTCGAGCAAACCTCAAACCCTCCATATTCTGCGCAATATTTGTTTGATATTTACTCACTATTTCTAAACGCAAGTGGTGGGCTAGATTTTGCCAAATGGCTAGAGGGCTACACTTCTAGCGACCATAGCGCGTATATCCCTATCTATGAGGGGATTTTCGATGAATACACAGAGCTAAAAAAAGCGCACAATTATATGGACTACAATGACTTGCTACTTCACTACGCCAAAGAAATGGCACAAATCTCCTGCCCTTATGCCGAAATCCTATGTGATGAATACCAAGACACAAATCCCCTGCAAAATCAAGTCATAAATTCTATCGCTCCACAAAGTCTTTTTTGCGTAGGCGACTATGACCAGAGCATATATGCCTTTAATGGCGCAGACATTAGCATCATCTCAAACTTTACCAAAAACTACACAAACTCAAAAGTATGGACACTAAGCAAAAACTACCGCTCCACACGCTATATACTAGATTTGGCAAACACAGTCATACAAAAAAACGAGCGCGTCTATCCAAAGCAGCTCGAAGTCATCAAGCAAAATGAACCAATCCCACCCAAACTACTTGCGTATGATGAGCTACTAGCCCAATATCACGGAATCGCCAAAAAAATCCTAAGTGCGAACTATCCACTAGAAGACATAGCCATAATCTATCGCAACAACTCAAGTGCTGATGGCTGTGAAGCCTGCCTAAGAGAGCTAAATATCCCATCAAAGCGCAAAGGCGGTGTGAGCTTTTTTGACGCAAAAGAAGTCGCGCTACTGCTTGATATGTGCTCTCTTTTGCACAACGGCAAAGATATGATGTCTTATATCAATGTCCTAAGCTACGGGCAAGGCATAGGCAATGCTATCGGCAAAGAAATCTATGAGGCACTCTACACACTAGGTGGAAATAGCGCAAAAGCAGGGCTACTAAGTCCAAATAGAGAAATCCGCCCCTACGCCCAAAAAGCAAAAAACTCACAGCTTGGGCTATTTGATGACTTTTTTGCTTTGCAAGATTCTAAGCGATTTGATAGCGTGATAAAAAACAATGGCTTTGCCTCTCACCCCATACTTTCTCACCCCAAGCTACACGCGCAAGGAGCGGAATTTTTGGATATGTTTTATGAGCTAGTATCTAGCCTAAATCCTGCAATCCACCCAAGCAAACTCATCTGCCAAATTGCAAAATCTAAGCTATACACTCATATCGCAAAATCACTATGTCTACAAAGAGCAAAAAACAAAGATGGCATAGTCGATGAAAATCTAGCAAACGAAGCTATGGAGCGCATAGAGCGCAAGGCAATTTTGCTAAGTGATATTGCCAAAAACTACGATAACTTGGGGAGATTTTTAAACGCGATGATTCTAGGTAGTAGCGAAAACACGCAAGGAAGTGGTGTAAATCTACTCACTATCCACGCAGCAAAAGGGCTAGAATTTGGAATGGTGTTTGTCATAGACTTAATGGATGGGCGATTCCCCAATCGCAAGCTAATCAGCAAGGGCGGAAGCCTAGAAGAGGAGCGGAGACTGTTTTATGTCGCCATAACCCGCGCAAAAGAGATACTCTATCTATCTTATGCCAAAAAAGACGCCATAAAATCCATAGACTATGTCCCATCACTTTTCCTATATGAGGCAAATATGATAGAAAAAGGCAAGTAAAAAAGTAGAATATAAATTTTTTGGACAGGAAGCAAAATAAACAAAATCTAGCAAGTCCAAAAAAACCTATCACTTTTTTTTGACAAACTTTTTAGCATTTCTGCAAAAAAACTTTTTTAGAAAGATTTTTTTTATATTCTTATCGCTATTTTTTGCAAATTTTCTACACAAAAAATCTGCGGACAAAATTACAAAAACTCCCTCAAAAGCTCAATGTGATTACTACTCATAAAGTGGATTTTGGGCGCGGAGTTACACAAATTATGCAAGTCCTCCCACACCTTGCGCGATAGCTCTAGCCCGACTTCTCTTTCATAGTCCTTGCCTTTCGCGCTCGCGCTCTCTAGCTTCTCTAGCCACTCTTGCGGGATATACACCCCGGGCAGTTTGTCGCGTAAAAATACCGCCACGCGAAAGCTAAGCACAGGGAAAAATCCAAAGATGATTTGCGTGTCCCTATTTGTTTGGTGGTTTTCTTCGTAGCTTGTATCGCAGTTTGTTTCGCGCCCTTGACTCGCACCCTCTTGTGCAGAGCCTCGCGCTACCTCGCGCTTGGCACTCTCTAGTGCTTCTAGCAAAAACTCCGCTGATTGTCGTGCAAAGATTGGTTGGGTAAAAAACGCGCAAATTGGCGCGTTTGCTAGCTTGCGCTTGATTTTGGTAGCAAGCGAAGCGGGATTATTGGAGTAGGAGTTTATCACAGCAAAGTTATAGATTTTGCTTACAGGGCTTGCAAGAGGCTTGCCATTTAGCGCAATTCCAGAATTTAAATCCCTAATAATCCGCGCAAGTTTCAAGGAATTTTCCTCAAACACCCCCTTAGACTCTGCGCAATCGCCTAGCTTCACAGGGTCGCCCGTGAGGGAGAGAAACGCTCGCAGTCCAAACTCGTTTGCCCCCAAAATCTCGCCACACAACGCCATAGAGTTCCTATCGCGCATAGAGAGCGTGCAAATTAGTGGCTTTTCTAGGGCGTTTTGGAGCTTGATAGAGCTAAGAATCGAGCTAGGTTTGAAGCGCGCCAAAGGCGAGTCCGTGCAGACAAAGGCATCGATTGTATTGCTAAGCGTTTTTGTTTGCGCGGATTTTGGTGGTGTAGCTTCGTGTAGCGTGGATTTTTGCAACGCGTCTTTGGAAATCTCGGCTTTGTCTAGCGCGTTTTTTGGTGGCGTGGATTTTTGTGGTGTAGTTGTAGATATTGCTTTAGAAGTCGCACTTTTTTGCAACGCATTTCTAGAATCTAGATTTATGTTAAGCGCGGATTTGATTTTAGCGCAAAATTCGCTTGTATCCCCACCAAGCGGAGGCGTGAGCTCAAAGCTCAAAAACGCTTTGTCCGAGCGGATTTTATCCACCAAAGAATCAACACCAAAATCTCTATCACAAAATTTACTCATCGCCACCCCTACTTAAAATGTAAATATCTCATCTTTAGATAACACCTCATAATGCCTATCAGTAAGCATTTTTGGCAAATCTTTTGTCGGAGGAAACTCCTCCATAATCTCTACTTGCAAATTCTTTAGCACTTCATCGCCTAGCTTATTTGCATATTTTCCGCGCAGTGCCTTTTCATACCACTTTGTCAAATCAGATTCTGTGATAATGCTAACAATCTTGCTCGCATAGCCAATTTGTGCTAGTAGTGATGAGATTATATCCTTTTCTGCTTCTTTGCAAACGATGATAATTTTATCACTTCGCACACCTTGCGTGATATTTTGTGCCATTTGCACTTCAAGGCTTAAATGCTTTATTTGCACTGCTGCCCCAAAGTTTGCATACATATCAAGCCCTCTATCTGCCGCATTTGTAACGCCTAAGCGATAAAAATGTGCGTTTTGTGTGCTTTTTAGCGTTGTTTCATCTATCCCTATCACAGATTTTGCAAAATCGCTAAACTCCTCTAGCAATGGTGCTTTTTGTGGATTCATATTGACCGTAATTGTTATCTCTAAGGCTTTGGTTATGCTTTCAAACAGCGCATAGACAATGATTTCATAGATTTTATCAATGCTTCGCTTTAGTCCTGCTTCACGCCAAAATAAATCAATAAATTCTTTTATTTGAAAAGTCTCTTTATTGGCATTTATGCAGTAAGAAAGTGCGTTTTTAAGCTGTGTGTATTTGTGCAAAAATTGATTGTAAATATATGCTTCGATGATTCCGTTATGGTTTTTGTTGTGCGCTCCAAGTGCGCTAAGTAGGTGTGGTGGAATGGCATTAAACAAATCATCTTGGAATTTTGCCGAGCTTGTGGATACTCTGCCAAGTAGCGCGATACACATTTCATCTCTCCACACCTTGCTTTTGTTGCGATAGGTTTCTAGTCGCGCTAAATCAATATCCCCAAAAACCCTATCTCTATACAAAATCTCTGCGATTTGAATGGGTTTATATAAATGAATGCGTGATTTTTTGATGACAACATCAAGTGCGGTTTTTGCTTCTTTTAAGTCATTTTGTTGTGTAGTGTGTGCCATTACACAGCCTTGATATGCGCACTTTGCGTGTTTTTACTGCGTTGCTTTTTACTAAAATTATTTAGTGCCTTTAGCATTTCTTTTGCCACAGCTTCTATCACAGGCACAGCCACGCTGTTACCGATTTGCTTTTTGAACGCACTATAAGGCACGACAATCTTATAAGATTCTGGAAATCCTTGCAATCGTAGCATCTCGCGCTCACTTAATCTACGCTCGTTATTTACAAGCAAGTAGTTCGCGCTCGCCCCCGCACGCAGCGCACAAGAAAAATGATGAGGCGTTATGCTACCGCCGACATTCTCGTGCGTGATATATGGCTTTGCAATCTCTTTTTTCATTCGCGCAATTCGAGAGGATTTTATCGCTTCATTGACAAAATACTTTTTATCTACGCTAGATTCTAGAATTTCGCTTAGACTTTTTATGCTATTGTGACTTCCAAGCACACCAAGCGGAAAGGCAAAATCCACATTTTCTCTAAACCCACAAATAATAATCCTCTCGCGCTTTTGTGGCAAGCCAAAATCTAGCGCGTTTAGCACTTGATAATGCGTGTAATATCCTAGATTTTTTAAATGCTCCAAAATGATTGCAAAAGTCCTGCCTTTATCGTGGCTTATGAGATTTCTCACATTTTCTAGCATAAATGCTTTGGGCATTTTATCGCGCAAAATCCGCTCGATTTCAAAAAATAGCGTGCCTTGTGTCTCGTGCCTAAAGCCTTGCTTATCGCCGATAATGCTAAAGGGCTGACAAGGAAACCCCGCACACAAAATATCAAAATGCGGAATCTCGCTTGAATCTATGCGGGTAATATCGCCATAAGGAATCTCGCCAAAATTTGCAAAATAGCTTTGTTGGGCAGATTTATCCCATTCGCTTGAAAACACGCATTTCCCACCTGCGCGCTCAAAGCCCAATCTAATCCCACCTAGCCCCGCAAACAAATCAATAAAGCTAAAAGATTGTAGTGCCATACACTTGCCCTAAAACTACCCTAAAAACACACGCGTTTTTAGCCTTTCCTCACCGCTTTGACTGCTTCTACCATATTTTTTAAGCTCGGTTTTACTTCCTCCCATTTGCGCGTTTTTAGTCCGCAGTCTGGGTTTATCCATAGTTGCTCTTTTGGTAGCACTTCTAGCAGGGCTTTGATTTGGGCTACGATTTCCTCTGTGCTTGGGATTCTTGGGGAGTGAATGTCATATACGCCCGGTCCCACTTCGTTTGCATAGCCCACGCTTTTAAAGACTTTGAGTAGTTCATTGCCACTTCGCGCGGTCTCTATGCTGATAACATCGGCATCGAGGGCTTCTATGGTTTTGATAATGTCGTTAAACTCGCTATAACACATATGCGTGTGAATCTGCGTAGCGTCCTTTGCCACCGCCGTAGAGATTTTGAATGACTCTAGTGCCCACCGCTCATATTCTTTGATATTTTCAGCGCGAAGCGGATAGCCCTCTTTGAACGCCGCCTCATCGACTTGGATTATCTTTACCCCCGCGTTTTGCAAGTCATTGATTTCATCAGCGATTCCTAGCGCGATTTGCTTACACACCGCCTCGCGGCTCAAATCATCGCGCACAAAGCTCCAATTTAGGATTGTAACGGGTCCTGTTAGCATTCCTTTCATTATTTTGCTTGTGAGGCTTTGGGCGTAGGTTATCCACTCCACAGTCATCGCCTTTGGTCGCGCCACATCGCCATAAATGATAGGTGGCTTGACACAGCGTGAGCCATAGCTTTGCACCCACGCGTTTTTAGAAAATACAAAGCCCTCCATTTGTTCGCCAAAATACTCCACCATATCGTTGCGCTCTGGTTCGCCGTGCACGAGCACATCTAGCCCCACTTCCTCTTGGAATCGCACGCAGTCGATAATGTAGTCCTTTATGCCTTTTTCATAATCGCTTGGGCTGATTTCGCCTTTTTTGTATCCTAGCCTTAGGGCGCGAAGTTCGGGCGTTTGGGGGAATGAACCAATAGTGGTGGTGGCTAAATCAGGGTAGCCTAGCACTTCACGCTGAATTGCTATGCGCTTTTTAAATTCTGAATCACGCTCTTTTTTAGCGATTTTTTCCACACGCTCGCGGATTTTGGGATTGTTTGTTTTAGTAGATTTTGCGCGGGAGAGATTTGCTTCCCTATTTTGCTCCCACGCGGCTTTTGTCTCGCTACCTATGCCGTTTCTAAAGACTTCGTTAAGTAGCACGATTTCGCTTAGTTTCTCACGCGCAAAGCTAAGCCACGATAAAATCTCGCTTGGGATTTTGCCACTCTCCTCGCCCTCCTTGCTAAAAGGCGTGTGAAGCAGTGAGCAAGAGCTAGACACTACGATTCGCTCCTTTGGCACGATTTTGGCGATTTGCTCCAAAGTGGCGAGTTTGGATTCTAGGTTTGCCACCCAGATATTGCGCCCATCAATCACGCCAGCGAAAAGCACTTTGTCGCTTTTGGCGATTGCTTCGAGTGAATCGAAATTTTTAGCTCCTGTGAGGAAGTCTAGCCCGATTCCATAGATTTTGGTCCCAAGCAAAATCTCGGTTAGCTCCTTGCTGTGCTCAAAAAATGTGCTTACAATCGCGGTAATGCCTTTCTCTGTGATGCTATCATAAATGCACTTTATGGCACTTCCGCCTTTGTTGCACTCAAGCCCGAAAATCCCCGCATCAAACCCGCGCACAAAAATGGGTTCGCTAAACTCGATGATGACTTCATTTCCACCGCTTTTTAGCGTGGCTAGCTCATCGATTAAGTCTAAATATGCGGATTTGACTTTCTTAAACACTTCGCTAGGCTCGCCCTTTTGGATTTTGCTAAGTGCGAAAAATGTGAAAAGCCCTATGAGGTTGATTTTTGGCTTGTATCCAAGTGAGAGGGCTTCCTTATACTGCGCGATTATGCCACTTGCATCGGTGCGGTAGCTATCATCTATGCTTAGCTCTGGCACGACATAGTGATAGTTGGTGTTAAACCACTTTGTCATCTCGCACGCCACGCCGTTTTTATGCCCCCTAGCTAGTGCGAAATAGCCCTCTAAGCCCTCTAGATTCTGAAACCTAGCGGGTTTTGCGCCCAGCGCGTAGGCTAAATCAAGCACATTGTCATAGAAACTAAAGTCATTGACACATACAAAATCTAGCCCTTTTGCGTTGCCCGCGCTATTTACGCCACTATTTGCGCTCTCATTTGCTTGCAGGCCTGCGTTTGCTTGCAAGCTCCAATGCTTTGCGCGTAGCTCTTTTGCCGTGCTTTGTAGCTCGCTTTCACTTGCCTTGCTAGCCCAATACGCTTCTAAAACCTTTTTTAACTCTCTATTTTGCCCGATTCGCGGGAATCCCAAAATGTTTGTTTGTGGGAAATTTGTCTGTGGATTGCTCATTGTTGTCCTTTTTGGTGGAATCTTAAAATTTTGGATTATAGGCAAAATTATTAAACACAATATGTGTTTATGCAAAAAAATTACTTGTTTTTATACAAATTCTACCAAAATCAAAAATATATCCTTAGATACTTTTGGCATTTTTAGCACATTTTTAGCACAAGATTTTAGGCTTTTTATTCTATTTTTTTAGATTCTTTACATTTTTTATTAAATTTTTAGTCGCTTAAATGTTTTTGTTGTTGCCATTTTTAGATTTTCTTAGCTTTTTGCGTTTTTAGTTTTTTTCTGCATTTTTATATATTTTCTAGCTTCTACCCCTTGACAAGGCTTTTTTTTTTTTTTTGTATAATCGCTCGGTTTTTTGATTTGCCCCAAAGGGAAGAAAAAATGAAAAGGAGAAAAATGGCAGAATTCTATCCATTCAATGAAGCAGGGTGTGAAATCCTCTATGAAAACCCTCATTTTTCAGTGGCTTTTGGCTGGGATAAACAAAATGAATACTACTCTGTGGGTATGCGCTGGAGTGGCTTAGCAAACCCATATCCCTTAAGTCCTAGAGGAGATGGAAAGCCACAATGGTTTATACTGCATTGGGATTTGGCAGTGGAGTTTCTAAAATCGCTAAAAGCACAAAGTAGTGCCAATCAAAACGCGATAGATGAAGCAATAGAGAAGCTACAAAAACAACAACACCAAAATCTACAAGGGGTAAAGAGATGAGTTTTTCAGAAGCATTTCGTAGTCGTGTTTTTTTGGCTATTGGTATTGCATTTGTAGTTGGACTTTTAGTTTTTGTTTGTTCTGATGACGAAGAAGCAGCAGCATTCAATGCGCTTGTGGCATTTTTTTTGGGCTTTTTTATCGCTGTTTTAATTCTCTTGTTTGCGATTTTGTCTACCAAATGTCCAAAATGCAAAAAATACCTTTGCTTTAAGGAATATAAACACGAGGATTTATCTCGTGATGTTGTCTCAAAAAAAGTTAAAGATAATGAGTTGGGGACTAAACTAGAGCATTATGCAGTTGGCAAACGAAAGCATTACTACGAGTGCGATAAATGCGGATACGAATCAACTTCTATAAGAGACTATAAAGACAAAATCGATGTCTAGGAAAGCGGACTTGGAACATAAGCTAGAAATGTATAAGATTCTCTATGGTGCTTATGCCGATGAGATAAAAAATCTTTGGCAACGCTCAATATTTCTAGGAGCGTTTATGGTGCTTGTGTGGAGTGGCTATGGTGCGTTGCAACTAAAAGCCATAGAGCCAAAGATTGTAGAAAATCTCGCCCAAAGTGTGCAAAATGGGGAGACAAACACTCTTGTATATATCTCTACTTCTCTTGGACTTTGCGCGGTGATTATCGTGTTATCTTGGCTATGGATAGCTATGGCAAAAGGCTCAAAGTTTGTCCAAGAAGCCCACGAGGAGCATATCAAAAACTTTGACTTCCAAAATGATGATATAAAAAATCTCTTTTGTGATTTGGATTCTTATGAATATACAAAACACATAGATTCTAAAATCAATACCAAAGACAAAACACTAAATCCAAAACTTAATGGTGGGTTGTTTTTCTATGGAGTGTTGCAACCATATCGCTACTCGCCTAGCAAAATCAATATCGCACTTGGGTGGGTAAGCTGCCTGCTAGGTATTGTGCTCTTTGTCGCACATATTATGAGTATATTTTGCACGACATTATGCCTAATAGGGTGCATTGTGCTTATTTTGGGTATCTTTGTGGTGTTGTGTTTTTCATCAAAACGCTTAAAAGTTACCTTAAGAGGCAGGGGAAACATAGCAAAAAAGGAGCAAGAATGAAAAAATGGCTATTTGGTTATTTTGCGTTGGTAATGTTTGCAAATGCAAGCATATTTGTAGAGTCCGTAGGACTAGGCGAGAGTGTGCAAAGCGCGAAGAAAGACGCTATAAACAACGGCATAAGGGAAGCTGTGGGCGAGTATGTCCGCGCTAAGCAGACATTGCAAGATGAGAATCTAAACGAGCAGATTTTCAACTTCTCAAATGCCTACTTGCTAGACTATAAACAGCTAAGTGTAAGCAAACTACCAAATGGAATGTATGAAGTCAAAGCCAAGCTAGAGATAGAAGATGGCAAGCTAGTAGGTGTGCTAAGAGATTTGCAAGTAGATGTCAAAAATGTAGATGATGGGACATTCAAAGTCTATGTAAGCGAGAAGCAAAAGCAAATAGATAGCTTTGCCAAACTGTTTGATGAAGTGGTGCTAGAGCCTTTGCGAAGTGGGGAAGCCTATCAAGTAAAGGTGCTAAACTTTGAGCCTTGTGAGCTAAGTAGCAGAAAAAACGCAACTTGCAGAAATGGGCAATATATCATATCTTTTAGTATGGACTATCAAAGGGGATATTTGGAAGGGGTAGCAAAACTGCTAAAAAGTGCGGGAGCGCAAAAATGCCCCAATCCTCAACCAACAGAAGGATTAAGAAAAGAAGTAGCGTTTTTTCTATTTGGGGAATGTATCTTTTTGCCTAGAAAGTTTAGCGACACGATTGATTTGAACCTGCACCAGCGGCAGGGAATAGCGATTTTGCGGTTAGAACTACTTGATGAAAATAAAAAAACCATAGCATCTTTTTCGCCAAATGAAAAAAATACAAATGGTTTATTTATTAAACAAAATTCCATTCTTTATTCCCCTCACAATCCTGCAGATTTATGTCACCTTATGAGTATGCGAAACCCCTTTAATGCACATAGTTTTTTTTCAAGTTGTTTTGATTTTCCTAGAGAATTTATATATTCATTTTACAGTCAAATGACTTTTGTACATACAAAGAATATTTTTCCATACTACGCGATGATAGATTCTGAAACAATCGCACGAATCAAAGAGATAAAAATCTCTTTTGAGCCTCGAAAATAAATCTAGAACAAAGGAGCAACAATGGGTAAAAACTTTTTGTCAATCAGCGTGCTTATCTTGTGTAGCGCATTTGGCACACTACAAGCACAGCAAGAATTTAGTGCTACTAATGGCGTGGTATATAAGCTAAATAATGACGGAAGCCTAAAGAGTATCAAGGCACGCGAGGAAGCAGATATGCTGATAGGCGATAGGCGAGATGAGCAATCGTGCATCAAAAAAGCCACACTAAAGGCAAAAGCAGAAATAGCTAAGTTTCTAAAAGAGGGGATAAAGGCAGAGGAGACGCTCTCCAACATAGAAAAAACCCTTAGCGATACAAAAGCTGGAGCTAGTCGCAAAATCGCTGAAACACTTTCACAAAATATATCCTCTCAAGCAGAGGCGTTGCTTCGTGGTGTGATTGTGCTAGAATCCAAAGTATTTCGTGCGGAAAAATACTGCGAAGTAACGCTAGGAATGAGCGAAAAAAGTATGAATGCAGCCCAAAGCACACAAAACGCGCTTGATAAGTCATTTAGTGGAGGAAAAATAGGCAATGAAGCAAAGCCGCGCACGCAAGAAGCACAAAGCGATGATTCCACACATAGACGCTCGCCACACTACAATGATTTCTAAAATTTCTAAGTGCGCTTTTTTGTGGGTTTTGCCACTTTGCTTCGCGTGTGTAGCAAATGCGTTTGACATAGATACATTTGCCACAAATGCGCTAAAAAATGGGCAGATAAACCAAAATGCGCAATCTCAAATCATAGAGCAAGAAAACTTTATCATCGCATTTGTATCCCTCACAAATCCACTGCAAGATAGAGAAGCAAAGCTAGCACACAAAGGCGAGCTGTATGCCAAACTAGCGATTTTTGAGCACTATCAAGCAAGGGATAAAAAGCTAAAAAGTCTGCAGATTTCTAATGCTCTGCACTCTTCTATCATAAAGCACAACAACAAAATCTATCTAGCCCTAGCGATAAATCACGCAAATATCACAAAATCTTATGATGAATCTAGTGAGCAAAACACACGCGAAATCTACGCACAAAAAGCCAAAATGCTAGAATCTAGCTTGAAGCAAGATGATGATATATCCACGCTAAAAGAACTTGCGCGTATATATGAGAGGCTAGGAGAGATTGAAAAGTATGATGAGATACAAGAGAGAATCTTGCAAAAAGAGTTTGAGTTTTAGCTAAATCATCAGCAAATAGCGACACTACGGATAGAAGCACAAACAAATGTCAAATGTATTGCATAAGCCAAGAAAGAATCTTAGAAATTTTTTTGAAACAAAAATATATGCCTTTGGGATTAGTCTTATCATCGTTATAAACGCTATCACGCTTGGGTTAGAGACTTCTGCGTATTTTAGGATAAATGCAGAGCTTATCTTAAATGTCATTGATGAGATTTGTCTAGGTATTTTTGCGCTTGAATTGTTTTTGAGAATCTTTGCTTTTGGATTTGGATTTTTTATAGACAAAAATCAAAAAGGGTGGAATCTTTTTGATTTTATCATCATAGCACTTAGTATTTTTGGGATAAGTGAAATGAGTATTTTACGCTCACTAAGGATTTTTCGGGTTTTGCGACTTGTGTCCGTGCTTCCACAGATGCGACTAATCACAGAAGCAATGCTTCACACCCTGCCAAGTCTAGTGAGTATTTTGGCTTTGATTTTGGTGTTTTTTTATATGTATGGTGTGCTATGTGTAAATCTTTTTGGTGGGGCATTTCCACAATTTTTTGGGACTTTGGGCGTGAGCTTTTATACGCTTTTTCAGATAATGACACTAGATAGCTGGAGTTCAAACATAGCTTTGCCCATAATCAAAGTATATCCTTACGCTTGGATAGTGTTTATAAGCTTTATTTTAATCATAAGCTATGTGGTGCTAAATCTTATCGTAGGTGTAGTCGTAGAGGCTATCGCAGAAATCAAAGAACGCACAAGAAAAGCAAAATCCTAGATAAAAGCGATATAAAAGCAAAAACAAAAGCGCAGTGGGGGGCAAAATCTTATAAAAATCATATTTTTATCCACACTCCAAATAGATGATTTATCACAAAAAGTGCCGAAACCTAACCAAAATCCCAAAATACACAACAAAAACGCACAAACACTTCCTAAAACTTCAAAAACTTCTGCCTAGCTAAGAGATTTTATAAGATTTTTTTGGCACAATTACATACAAATTTTATTTGAAGCGACATTTTGCGTGATTTCTTAGCGCGAAAATTTACAAATATAAGGTAGCACCAAATGCAAAAATCCCCCAAATCCCAAAACACACCCGATACACTCTCACAAAATCTAACCAAACTATCCAAGCAAAACGAACCACTACTAAAGCAAATGGCAAAAGAGCTACGCTTTTTGTGTGCTGATATTGTCGAGGGGGCAAATAGCGGACACCCCGGCACTCCTATGGGACTAGCTGAAGTCGCCACCACGCTTAGCTATCATATCGCGCTAAATCCCAAAAATCCCAAATGGCTAAACCGAGATAGACTTGTATTTAGTGGTGGGCACGCTAGTGCGCTGCTATACTCACTACTGCATTTGTGGGGGTTTGATATTAGCTTAGATGATTTACGCAATTTTCGCAAGCTAGGCTCAAAAACTCCCGGACACCCCGAATACCCACTAACTCAAGGTGTAGAAATCACCACAGGACCGCTAGGGCAAGGCATAGCAAACGCACTAGGATTTGCCCTAAGTGCAAAATATGCTAACTATCTTTTTGACAAAAACTCCCCACAAGACAAAGCGCAAAAAGACGAAATCCTAAACCACAAAGTCTATTGCATTTGTGGCGATGGGGATTTGCAAGAGGGAATCAGCTATGAAGCAGCCTCTCTAGCAGGACATCATAAGCTAAATAACCTAATCATCATCTATGATAGCAACAATATCACTATCGAGGGCGAAGTAGGAGTGGCTTTTAGCGAAAATGTCAAAGCGCGATTTGAAGCGCAAGGCTTTAGCGTGTATGAGTGCGATGGGCACGACTTTTTTAGCATAGACTGTGCTTTGGCACAAGCTAGGGCAAACACCACTTCCCCCACGCTCATCATCGCCCACACCACTATCGGCAAAGGAGCTAGCACGCTAGAGGGTAGCCACAAAACTCACGGCGCACCACTTGGTGCAGAGATTTTGGCTGAATCCAAAAAAAAAGCGGGACTAGATTCTACTAAATCATTTTATATAAGCGATGAAGTGCGATTTGGCTTTGCCACCACGCAAGAAGTCGGTGCAAGCTTGCAGGCGCAATGGGAGCAAGATTTAAGCAAAAATGACAAAGAGATTTTAGAAGCATTACTCCACCCTGATTTTAGCGCGATAAAATATCCTAGATTTGAAGTGGGAGCAAGTGTAGCTACACGCTCAAGCAATGGCAAAATCTTAAATGCGATTAGCAAAGAGATTTTGGGATTTTTGGGCGGTAGCGCAGACTTAGCACCGAGCAATAACACCGCGCTAGAAAACGAGGGGGATTTCCCAAATGGCAAAATAGCGCACTTTGGGATACGAGAGCACTCTATGGGTGCGATATGCAATGGTATAGCAAACTATGGGCTGTTTTTGCCTTTTTGTGCGACATTTTTTGTATTTAGCGACTATATGGCGGCAAGTGTGCGTGTGGCGAGTATTATGCGCTCTAAGGTTTTTTATATCTGGACACACGATTCTATCGGTGTGGGCGAAGATGGAGCTACTCATCAGCCTGTTGAGCAGCTAAGCCATTTCCGTGCTATGCCAAATCTGCTTGTTTTTCGTCCCGCAGATGCAAACGAAAATATTGCTTGCTGGCAAGTGGCTCTGCATTCTAGCACACCTTGCGCGTTTGTGCTATCTAGGCAAAATCTACCCGTGCTAGAATCTAGTAGTGTAGAGTGTGTCTCAAAAGGTGCTTATATCATTAAAGACATTGGGCAAAAATCTCAAAATACACCCGCCCAAAATACGCCACCTCAAATAACCACTCCTCAAATAACTCTACTTGCAAGCGGTAGCGAGGTGCACACCTGCCTAAGTGCAGCCCAAATCCTAGAATCTAGCGGTATTCCTACTCGTGTGGTTAGTATGCCTTGCTTTGATTTGGCATTGCAAAATAGAGAATATGTGGATTCTTTGCTTGGTGGCAAAGTGCTAGCTGTGGAAGCTCTAAGAGGGCTAGAGCTATATGCTTTTGCTGATAGTGTGCTAGGAATGGATAGTTTTGGGCACTCTGGCAAGGGCGATGAGCTGTTTAAGCATTTTGGGTTTAGTGCCCAAAACATCGCAAATCGTGCTAAAGAAATGCTAGAATCCAAAAATAAATAAATAAAAAGCGTAGCAAAAATGACAAAAGCAAATAAAGATAAAAGCACGATGAGTGGGATTCATCAAATCATTTGCACAAAAGGATTCCCAAGTGCCTGCGCTCCAAAAAATCATACTTCAAAAAACCCTGCTTCAAAAAGCCACATTTCAAAAACATTGTCCTCAAAAATATTAGTTTCAATGCCTTCAAAATCTCTAGCTTCAAAGGCTTCAAAATCTGTCGTTTTAGGCATAGGTGCAAATATCGGCACGCAAGATAAAATCTTGGCTAGATTTTGGCATTTGCTTTGCTTTTTTGCTTCACATTCTAGGATTTTTGGCATTTCTACAAGCCCGATTTATCGCAATCCCCCCTTTGGCTACGCCAATCAAGCGCATTTTTATAATGCGCTTGTAACTCTTAGCACCTCGCTTAGCCTTTTGCAAATCTACGCGCTTGTGTTTTATGCCGAGCGAAAATTTGGACGAGTGCGCAAAAGGGAATTTAAAAACGCACCAAGAATGATTGATATTGATATTATTTTTTATAGCGATTGTATCTTTAGGGCGAAATATCTCACGCTTCCGCACCCTAGCTATCACAACCGCGCAAGCGTGCTGATACCTATGCTTTGCTTACTATATCAGCAAGGCAAAATGCAAAGATACGCTTGCAAAATTACAAAATCCAAAGATTTAAGGCAAAATAAGGGGCAAAAATGAAAACTTTTACTTTTAGTGGAGAAACTCCTGCAGAAGCACTAAAAAAAGCTAGAGACGCGCTAGGCGATGACGCGATGATAATCCAAACCAAAGAAGTTCGCAAAAAATCGCTAAACCAAGCAGGACTATACGAACTCGTGGTGGGGGTAAGTGATGAAATGGCTTTAGGCAATGGTATGGATTCTCTCCAAAATGTGCAAGCCCAAGATACAGAAAACATAGAATCCCTGCCCAAAAACAGCATAAAGCGCAGGCTTAGCGAAATACAAGAGCGAGAGTTTGCCGAGAAAAAACGACAAAAAAATCTAAGCAAAATGCTAGATGATGATGTAACCATACAGCTTTCAGACGCAGTGCGAGAAATCCGCGAAGTAATGGGCACACCAAGCCCTGTAAACACAGCCAACAAAAGGCGTGGTAAAAAAAGCGAAAAACTCATCTTGCCCCAAACCTCACAAATCGAGCTACGCGAGGAAGAGGAGGAAGTGCAAGACACGCAAACATATAGCCAACTAGAAGAGCAAAATCTGGCAAATGTGGAAAGCACAGATGATGAGTATGGATTTGACTTTGGCGGCGATTATGAAGCAAATGACTTTGGCAAGGCAAATGCCTACGCACAAGCAAGGGCGTATAACACCCTAGAATCTATCCAAAATATCAGCCAAAATCTAAACAATGAAAAGCAGATTGCACCAAAAAAGATAAGCCCCAAAATCATATCAAAAGACAACAAAGAAGCCCTAAAAAGTGCGCTAAAAAAAATCAAAAATGCACGCACGCAAGGCGAGCAGCAAGCTGGACAAGCCCTGCTAGACACCATAGAATCAAAGCAAGCAAACTCTCAAGCAAGCCTAGAATCTGGCGCGTTTAAAGACATTTATAGCGAGCTAAAATCCCTAAATGACAAAATCAAACTTATCCAAAACACGCTTTGGGAGGAGAAGCGTCCAAGTATGGGCATAGAAGTGCCAAAAGAGTTTGCCGAAATCTATCGCATAGCCAAAGCAAGCGGTATGAATAAAGACCATATCGAAGAGATTATGCGCTTAAGTTTAGAATTTATGCCACTGAAGATGCGCTCACAAAGTGCGACTATCAAGCGATATTTCCGCGAAGTGATGAGGAAAATGATATATTGCCGCAAAGAAAGTGGTGTAGGCAAAAAAATAATGATGTTTGTAGGACCCACAGGAGTTGGCAAAACCACCACTATCGCAAAGCTAGCGGCTAGATTTTCACAGATTTTGCCACAAAAAAAGAAAGTAGGTATCATCACGCTAGATGATTACCGCATAGGTGCTATGGAGCAGCTTGCTTGGTATGCTCGCAAAATGCGGCTAAGTATCGACTCTGTAAGCGAGCCAAGCGATTTTTTGAACAAAATCGAAGCGATAAGGTATTGTGATTATATACTTATCGACACTGCTGGGCATTCTCAATACGATAAGCAAAAGATAAACGCGCTTAAAAAGTTTGTCAAAAATGACGAATATAAGATAGATGTAACGCTCGTGCTATCAGCTAGCACCAAGTATGAGGACTTAAAAGACGCTTACTCCTCGTTTGGCGAGCTAGAGATAGATACGCTTATCTTTAGCAAACTTGATGAAGCACGCGGGCTTGGCAATATATTTTCCCTCGTCTATGAGACAAAAAAGCCCATAAGCTACCTATGCGTAGGGCAGGAAGTGCCAAGCGATGTGATTGTAGCAGACAATAATTATCTCGCCGATTGTTTGATGGGCGGGTTTTTTTACCCTGATAAGGAAACAAAATGAATCAAGCACACAACTTAGAATCTATGATGAAATCCCCTAGAAAAACTACGGCGAAGTTTATCGCCGTTACTTCAGGCAAGGGAGGTGTGGGGAAGTCAAATATCTCGGCAAACCTTGCATATTGCCTACACAAAATGGGCTATCGCGTGGGGGTGTTTGACGCGGATATTGGGCTAGCGAACTTGGACTTAATCTTTGGTGTAAAGACAGAAAAAAATATTTTGCACGCACTAAAAGGCGAAGTGGATTTTAGAGAAGTCATCTATGAAATAGAGAACGGACTTTACCTCATACCGGGGGATAGCGGGGAGGAGATTTTGCGATATTCTTCTACAAATATGATTGAGGATTTTGCGGGGGATACGGATATTTGGAATCTATTTGATTATGTAGTGGTAGATACAGGTGCGGGGATAAGCAATATGACACAAGCATTTTTGCGCGCAAGTGATTATATCATCGTAATCACAACTCCAGAGCCCTCATCAAAAACCGATGCCTACGCTATGCTAAAGGTAAATTCTAAATTCACAAATGAATGTATGATGCTTGTAAATATGGCAAACACGCAAACACAGATTACCCAAGTGTTTGACACGATTTACAAAGTCGCTCAAAAAAATATCCCGGGTTTGCGCTTGCAGCTTTTGGGTGGATTTACCGTAAATAACGCCCTTAAGCAAGCGATTTTGCGCAGAAAAATAATGTGTAAAGTTGAGCCAAATAATATTTTTTCTACCGCTATGCAGACAATCGCAAAAAGGCTTGTCGATAAAATGGAACATAATATGCTTGAAAAACCAACAGAAACCGTTGGGAGTTTCTTTAAGCGGATTTTGGGCTATTTGTAGGATTTTATTAAGTGTTTTCTTAAGGGTTTCAAAGAGCGTGCTTCAAGCACTTCTATAATCCCAAAGATAAGATTCTAAGCAGGAGTTTTTAGAGTAGTTTTTTATGCTAGTGCTTGTTTCTAGCAATCTTGCGATAAAATCTTTTCCAAACAAGTGAGAAAATCCAGTAAATACCATTAAAGGGCAAAAATGCGTCTCTCAAACTTTATCAATCTCTCTGTTGTCGCGGGATTTTTCATCGGACTAACGATAGGGTTGGTAAAATTTGATGAGCCTGAACTTATTTTGTTTCTTCTTATTATCGTTACGATATGTATGTATCTCATCTCTCTCACTATGGCAGCAGTTTATACTTATATCCAAGACCCCAAACCTAGCTCTATGCTTACAAATAAAGACTACATTGAGCAACAGCTTGATTATTTTGACGGCGAGTTTGACCATACGGAGAAAGAAGCTAGAGCGATTGCGCGATTTATCGCTAGCTTTGAGCTAAGCGAGGAGCAAGAGACTATTGCACAAACAGCACAAAATGCCCCAGCCAACGCCACAAACACCCTTGAGCTAAATCCTGCCTAAAAGCGCAAAAGGATTCCCGTGATACCACAAGCCTACAAAAACGCCAGCCAAAATAGCCAAGATGAGCTAGCCGTAGCCTACTTGCCCGCTGTCAAAGCTATGGCATATCGCATAAAAGAGCGACTACCTGCGCATCTCGAAGTGAGTGAGCTTATCTCTATCGGCACGGAGGAGCTACTAAAGCTAGCAAGGCGATATGATGAAAATCTAAATGATTCTTTTTGGGGCTATGCAAAATCTCGTGTGTATGGGGCTATGCTTGACTATCTGCGTGCGCTTGATGTCGTCTCGCGTTCTTCGCGCAAGCTTATCAAAGCCATTGATGCAGAAGTCAGCAAATATTTTAACGAACACGAGGAAGAGCCAAGTGATGAATACCTTGCAAAAGTGCTAAATGAAAGCGTAGACAAAATCAAAGAAGCAAAAATCGCTTCTGATATTTATGTGCTTGTGCCAATCGATGAACAATACAACATTATGGAGCCTACAAATATCATTGATAAACTCGAAAAAGAAGAGCTCGTAGCCAAAATCCAATCCGTGCTAAAAACTTTCCCACAACGAGAACAGCTCATAATCCAGCTTTATTTTTTAGAGGAGCTAAGCCTAAGTGAAATCAAAGATATTTTGCATATAACAGAATCTAGGATTTCACAAATTGCAAAAGAAGTGATAAAAAAGATTCGATTTTCATTAGGAGAACAAAATGGCTGATATACTAAGTCAAGAAGAGATAGACGCCCTCCTAGAAGCAGTCGATGATGGCAAAGATGATGATACGCTTAGTCGTAGCGACATACTTCCGCAGCGACAAGTAACGCTATATGACTTCAAGCGACCAAACCGCGTAAGCAAAGAGCAGCTTCGCGCTTTTCGCTCTATCCACGACAAAATGGCGCGTGCACTCTCTAGCCAGATTTCAGCGGTTATGCGCTCTATCGTGGAGATTCAGCTCCATAGCGTAGACCAGATGACTTATGGCGAGTTTTTGATGAGCTTGCCAAGCCCTACGAGTTTTAATGTTTTCTCGATGAAGCCACTTGATGGCACGGGCGTGCTAGAGATAAATCCTAGCATTGTGTTTCCTATGATTGATAGACTTTTGGGAGGCAAGGGCGACCCTTATGACAATTCACGCGAGTTTAGCGACATTGAGATAAACCTGCTTGATACGATTTTGCGACAAGTGATGCAGACACTAAAAGAAGCGTGGAGCTCTATAACAGATATGTATCCAAGCATTGATGCAAAAGAATCAAGCCCAAATGTCGTGCAGATTGTCGCGCAAAACGAAATCGTAATAATGGTGGTAATGGAGCTTATCATAGGGCATTCTAGCGGTATGATAAACTTTTGTTATCCCGTCATCTCACTAGAATCAATTTTGCCTAGACTTGGTAGCCGAGATGTAAATCTAGGCGAGACAAACTCCAAAAAATCACGCAACAAAGAGCTACAAGCCCTAATCGGTGGTGCAGATGTGGGCGTAGAAGCATTTATCGGTGGGACAAATCTCACGCTAAAAGAAGTGCTAGACTTGCAAGTAGGCGATGTGATACGACTAAACGAACCTGCGAGCGATGATGTCATCGTAAGCATTGATGGGCGTGAAAAATATCGCGCAAATATTGGCTTGCAAAGATTCCGCAAATCTATCAAAATCCAAGAAGAAATCCTAACCGAAAAAGACAAAGTCAAAGAGCTTCTTGAAATGCTTGAAACACAGCGCAAAAACAAAATCGAAGATGCCGAAAATGAGGAAGAAGAAGAGGATTAAAAAAGGAAAACCAAAATGAATCCAAAAAAGATTTTGATAAAATCAAAAAGCCATAACCGCACGCATAATCACAAGCATAGCACCACCCAAAAAGCCAAAATCAAAAAAGCCAAAAAGGAGGAAGCATAAATGGATAGCCCATTTTTTAAGCTACTCATACAAGAGACTATTTCTACGATTGAGGGCTTGACAGGCAATGCACCAAGCGTAGAATTCAAAAGAGGTGGCAGTGTCAATGATATTGTAAGCACATTTCCTTGTGCATTTACCACGATAAATGTCAGTGGCGATGTGAGCGCAAAAGCAGGGATTATAACGCCTATTGAGCTTGTAACAGCACTAAGTGATTTGATGCTAGGTGGCGAGGGGAATAGCCAAAGCGAGGCTACAAACGATGATTTGGACGCCACAAAAGAGATAAATTCTAATGTCTTTGGCGCGATAGCTACTTCACTAAAATCTCAAGGCGATTTGCCAAATCTAGATTTTGAAATAGTAGGAATTGAAGTGATAGATGACGCTTCAAAGCTAGCGGATTTTAGCAACGCCTATGAGCTATCTTTCTCGCTAAATAGAGCAAACTCTAGCTATGTGGGGCTTATCTCAAAAGAGCTAGTGCCTTACTTTGAGGGAGGGAGTGCTAGCCCTGCAGCTAGCGCAGGAGGGGCTCACCCTGCCCTAAGCCCAGAAGAAATCCGCAATATCGGTATGCTACTTGATGTAAACCTAACCGTCAAAGTCCGCATAGGGCAAAAGAAAATGCTACTAAAAGATGTCATCTCTATGGATATAGGCAGTGTCGTAGAGCTAAATCAGCTTGCAAATGACCCGCTAGAAGTGCTTATCGACAACAAAGTCATAGCCAAAGGCGAAGTAGTCATAGTCGATGGAAACTTCGGCATACAAATCACAGATATTGGCACAAAGCGCGAACGACTAGAACAGCTAAGGGGCGTGTGATAAGCAGCACAAAGGCAAACATATATGAGAAAAATACCAGCGCATTTTTCGCTAGCTATGGCTGTTTTTAGCGATGATTTAAGTGGAGATTTATCAAGTGATTTAGCCAAAATCCAAAAGTTTTATGAGGATTCTAGCCCAAATCCTAATCAAAATTTTAACAAAAACAGCTCGTTAGATTGCCCTACCACACAAGCCCAAATCATAGACATTCGCCAGCCACAAGACTACAAGCAAAAGCACATAAAAGGTGCAAAAAATATCAGTGATTTTGAAAGCCTATCACGCGAGATTTTATCTAATCCAAATATAAAGTTTCTGCTTCACTGCTACTCGGGCTACACTGTGGCAATGATAGGAAGCGAGATTGTAGAAATGGGTGCAAAAAATGTATTTTTCTTTGATGAGAGTTTTGAGGATTTGTATGCCGCACTAGAGCAAAATCCTAAAAATGAAGTAAAATCCAAATAAAAAAAACACCCCGAAAAAATCCCACAAAAAAAATGAGGAAAAAATAATGCCAAAAACTCCCCAAACTATCATTATCATAGGCTATGGAAATATGGCTAGTGCTATTGCAAGCGCACTAGATAAACAAGGCAAATACACGCTTGAAATCTGTGGCAGGGATTTTAAAAAAGCACAAGATTTTGTGAAAGAAAACGCACTTAAAAACGCTAAGGCAATAGATTTAATGCTATCAAAAGATTCCCAAAAAGACTCTGCCACCCAAACAATCAACTTGCAAGATAAAATCGCCCTGCTTTGCATAAAGCCCTATGGACTTTCTAGCTTTAGCTATGAGGGTGTTGCAAAGGGCGCATATAGCACACTTGCAGGGGTAAATATCGCTACATTGTGCTCTTTCATCAAGTCGCAATACTTTGTCAAACTTATGCCAAATGTGGGGGCGAAATATTGCCACTCCGCCACAGCAGTGTTTTTATCTAGTGATAATTGCGACTTCAAACAAGAGGCAAAAGAAATAATCCAAAGTTTTGGCAATGCAGTGTTTGTAAATAATGAAAGTCTAATTGATAGCGCGATTGCTACAAGTGGCTCTTCTCCCGCTTTTATCGCGCTTGTAGCGCAAAGCCTCATAGATGCGGGCGTGCAAGAGGGGCTATCTCGCCCTGATTCTCTAGCACTTGTGCGAGAGACTTTTAAGGGATTTGCTTTTCTTTTAGATAGTGCATTGCCCCAAGAGATTATCGAGTCGGTTACCACACCAGCAGGCACGACAGCGCAAGGACTAGCAGTGCTAGAATCAAAAGCTGTGCGTGGAGCGTTTCTAAAAGCCTGCAAAGCGAGTGTAAAAAAAGCTCGCAAAAAATAAAACCACAAAAAAAACTACACACAAATAAATGCACAAAACAACCAAAATCTACAACAATATCCCTACAAAACAAAGGAGTGTGCCACAATGAAAGCCATAAATGGATACTTTGGCGAATATGGAGGGCGATTTATCCCAGAAACACTTATGAATGCAGTATTGGAGCTAGAATCTGCCTATGAAACATACAAAAACGACAAGGAGTTTAGCACTACACTAAATAGAATGCTAAAAGAATATGTAGGACGCCCTTCATTGCTGTATTTTGCACAAGCTATGAGCAACGACTTGGGTGGGGCAAAAATCTACCTAAAAAGAGAGGACTTAAACCACACAGGCTCGCACAAAATCAACAATGTGCTAGGGCAGATTTTGCTTGCGCAAAAAATGGGCAAATCTCGTATAATCGCTGAAACGGGAGCAGGACAGCACGGAGTAGCCACCGCCACAGGTGCTGCACTAATGAAAATGGAGTGCGAAATATTTATGGGCGAAGAAGACGCCAAAAGACAAACACTAAATGTCTATCGTATGCGACTTTTGGGTGCGAAAGTAAATGTCGTTACAAGCGGGACTTCCACACTAAAAGACGCAGTAAGCGAAACGATGAGGGAGTGGACCTCACGCATAGATGACACACACTATGTGCTAGGTTCTGTTATGGGACCGCACCCTTTTCCAACGATTGTGCGGGATTTTCAGAGTGTGATTTCGCGTGAGATAAAATCCCAAATACTCCAAAAAGAGGGTAGATTGCCCGATATTGTGTTAGCTTGTGTGGGTGGTGGGAGCAATGCTATTGGCGCGTTTTATCACTTTTTGGAGGACTTAGATGTCAATCTTATCGGCATAGAAGCCGCAGGTAAAGGCATAGACACACCAGAAACCGCTGCAACTATCAGCACGGGCAAAGTAGGCATTTTTCACGGAATGAAATCGTATTTCTGCCAAGATGATTTTGGGCAAATCGCACCTGTGTATAGCATAAGCGCGGGACTTGACTACCCGGGCATAGGACCAGAGCACGCTTACTTACACGATAGTGGGAGAGTGGATTTTGTGCCTATCGGCGATGATGAAGCGGTAGAAGCGTTTGAATACCTCTCAAAAATGGAGGGGATAATCCCCGCCATAGAGAGCGCACACGCCCTAGCACACGCCCTAAAAATAGCCCCCAAAATGTCAAAAGACAAAATAATCGTAGTAAACCTATCAGGTAGAGGGGACAAAGACTGCGCCGCACTAGCAAGATATAGAGGAGAGAAAATCTATGACTAAGGGAAATAAGCTAGATTCCAAATACGCGCTTTGCGAAGCGTTTGACAAAAAAGGTAAAAAAGCCTTTATACCATTTATCACTTGCGGGTATCCTAGCCTAGATTTAAGCGAGCAAATCATCTACGCGCTAGAGCAAAACGGAGCAGATATTATTGAAATAGGGATTGCTTTTTCTGACCCTGTGGCAGAGGGAGAAACTATCCAAAAAGCAAGCGCGCAAGCATTGCAAAACGGCGTGCATTGTGAAGAAGTGTTTGCTCTAGTCAAAAAAGTGCGAGACAAAATCCACGCACGACTCGCCTTTATGACTTATGCAAATATCGTGTGTGCTTATGGCGTAGATAGGTTTATCACGCAAATGGCGTCTTTGGGCGTGGGCGGGCTGATTTTGGCTGATGTGCCCTATGAGGAAAAGAGCGTTTTTGCAAAGGTGTGTCAAAAGTATGGAGTGGATTTTATATCACTCATCGCGCCTAGCTCCAAAAGCCGAGTGGATATGATAGCAAAAGAAGCAAGCGGGTTTATTTATTGTGTAAGCTCGCTAGGCGTTACAGGTATGCGAAGTGAGTTTGACAAAGGGCTAGAATCTATGGTTGGCGAGATACGCAAATCCTCTAGCGTGCCTGTAGCTGTGGGGTTTGGAATCTCAAATGCCACCCAAGCAAAAGAAGTAGCCAAGTATGCAGATGGCGTAATCATCGGTAGCGCAATAATGAAAATCTGCGAACAACACAAAGAACAATGCGTAAGCCATATCGTTACATTTGCACGCGAAGTGCGAGAAGCATTAGATAGTTAGGATTTTTAGATTTTGTAAAATCTAGCTTGTTTTGACTTTTTTAACTTTCTCTTTTAACTTTTTTTTGATTCTAAAAATTTTCCACCAAAAAATTACCAAAAACCTACCAAAATCACAGAATCATAAAAAATATAATCATTTCATATTTTTTATGATATTGCGTATTTTTAATTATTTTTACACATTTTTGTATAAAATAGTAACATATTTGTATTTTTTACAAAGATTAAAATATATTTTAATTGACAAATTATTTTTTATTCACTTATAATTTGCTTGCCACCCCAAAAAGAATTGATAAAATCTTTTTCTTTAAGTTCTTTATAAAATTCTCTTAATTTTAGTTAATGTTGCTTTGTTTTTACAAAATCATATTAAACAAAAATGCAAAAATCAAATCACATAAACAAGGTGCGCAAAAATGAATATAGCACTTAAAAAATCACTTTTTATGCCCATTATTTGTGGACTACCACTATCGCTTTTATCTGCGAAATATATCTGCGCAGAGGGTGCAAAAGGATTTTGGTGTAGCACATCAAAAATGGGAGTAGGCACATATTACGCGCATTATAAACACCCAAAAATCAATCATTTTGGCGGACATCTTAGCGTGTCCTCTCTGTATTGGAAAGAAAGATTTAGTATAGGAGCGGATATAAGCGGAGGGCTAGGAGAGCAAAAAATATCAAGTGATTTTTTTGATTCTGCTCCCAAAAACTCATTTGGTGGCTTTTTGGGATTTGGGCTGTATTCGGGGGTAAATCTTGGCGATTTTCTAAAAAATGAGATACAAAATCCATTTATTTTGCATTTTTCCACTTCATTTCACTTCGATAACTATGGCTTAAGAAACAATATACCTGATACGCTGTTTTTTACACTTGGTGCTGGACTAAGTAGCATAAAGACAATAGACAAATTTAGCCTAGAATACTCCCTAAACTACGGCTATGTCGTGTATGGCTCATATCGATTTATTGAGCGCAAAAATCCAAATAGTCTTGCAATCTCACGCAGAAGCGAATCTACAATAGGACACAATAGCCACGAAGCAAAGGCTAGCCTTGCAATAACCTATAATAGTTTTTATGCAAAGTTTAGCTGCATTTATCGCTTTTTAGATGATTCCAAAGAAGTGTGGGTAAAGAAATTTAGCACCGATTCTGCAACTTACCGCTTGGGCTATCCCCACACGCACAATCTCATCACTATGCTTGAAGTGGGATATAGCTTTGGGGAGTTTGGCAAATAGTCAAATTCTAATTTAGATTTTGGTTATTTGCATTCTAGCTAGCACGGCTTGTGCGTGAGCGTCTAAATCCTCCAAATGTGCCAAATGCGCACAAGGCTTGCCAAGAGTGCTTATAGCGTCTTTGGAAAAATAAATCACAGAGCTTTTTTTCATAAAATGCTCCACCCCCAAAGGCGAGAAAAACCTCGCACTTCCGCCTGTGGGAAGCGTGTGATTTGGTCCTGCGAGATAGTCGCCTATGGGTTCTGGCGTGTGTGTGCCTAGAAATATCGCGCCTGCATTTTTCACACTAGGCAATAGCTCAAAAGGACTTGCCACCATTAGCTCCAAATGCTCTGGCGCAAGCGCATTGCAATAATGAGTGCATTGGGCTATGTCTTTGCAGATAATAATCGCGCCTCTGTTGTCAATACTTGATTTTGCTATGTGCTTTTTAGGCAAAGTATCCAAAATCGCTTCTACTTTCTCGGCTACGATTTTGGCTAGATTTTCATCATCTACAAACAAAAATGAGCTTGCCATCTCATCGTGCTCTGCTTGAGATAGCAAATCGTGCGCTAGATATGTCGCATTTGCACTACTATCAGCGATGATAGCAATCTCACTAGGTCCAGCTATCATATCAATCCCCACTTCGCCAAAGACAAGTTTTTTTGCACTAGCTACATAAATATTGCCCGGTCCTGTGATGACATCTGCTTTTTTTATGTGCGGATTTGCTTGGCTTTTTGACACTCCAAATGCCATTAGTCCCACTGCGCTTGCCCCACCGACTTTATAAATTTCTTTTATGCCACAGATATGCAGTGCCGCTAGCAAAAGCGCGTTTGTCTGCATATCTGGCGTAGGTGTGCATACAAATATTGATTCTACGCCCGCTACGATTGCAGGGATAGCATTCATAAGCAGTGAGCTAGGATAGCTTGCCTTGCCCCCCGGTATATATAGCCCTGCCCTCTCCACAGGCGTATATTTCGCACCTAGCACGCTACCATTTGATTCAAAGTCAAGCCACGATTGGCGTTTTTCTTTTGAGTGAAAAGCATAGATTCTATCATAAGCTATGTGCAAAGCCTCTTTTGTGTCTTTATCTAGCGCGTCATAAGCCTCCTTACACTCACTAGGAGAAATGCTTAAATCCTCCAAACTTTTGGGACTCCACCTATCAAATCTCTCTACTTGAGATAGTAGCGCACTAAGTCCATTTTCACGCACTTCGCGCAAGATAGATTCTACTTTTGGTATTACTTCGCTTATATCCTCGCTTCCACGCAAAAGGATTTTTTCAAACTCGTTTTCAAAGCCTTTTTGTGAGCTATTTAGAATCTTTATCATTGTTTTCTCCTTAAATTTATGTCATTATCTTATGGCGTTGTGCCAAGCATTTTATAGCCAAAAAGCATTATAGCATTTAATTGCCAAAAAAGCCTTAAGGGATTTTAGCTTAATAGTTTTATGGTATCATTTCGCCCGATTATTTACTATAAATAAACCAAACAAAAGGAGCGCAAATGGAGCAAGTCGCGGGCATTTCCTTTATGCAAAAAGTAAAGACGGTTAAAGATATTGAGCTAAAAAATAAGCGGATTTTGATTCGTGTTGATTTTAATGTTCCAATGGACGAAGAATTTGACATTAGCGATGATACGCGCATACGAGAAGCACTGCCCACTATCAATTATTGCGTAGATAATGAGCCAAAGTGCATAGTGCTTGTAAGTCATCTAGGACGCCCCAAAGGCAAGCAAGCAGAATTCTCACTAAAGCATATTTTAAAGCGACTGGAGAGATTGCTTGATAGAAATGTGCTTTTTGCTGATTCTATTGATTCACTTGGCTCTTTGCAGAGTGAAGCAGAAGAGGGAAGTATCATTTTGCTAGAAAATATTAGATTTTATGAGGGAGAAGAAAAAAACAGCGATGAGCTAAGCAAAAATCTAGCAAACCATTGCGATGTGTTTGTCAATGACGCATTTGGGACAAGCCACAGAGCGCACTCGAGCACTTATGGCGTAAGCAAATTTGTCAAAGAAAAAGTAGCAGGACTTTTGCTAAAAAAAGAAATAGATTCTTTTGCCAAAGCCCTAGCAAATCCGCTAAAACCCGTGCTTCTAATCGTAGGGGGTAGCAAAGTGAGCTCAAAACTCGCCCTGCTAGAAAATATCCTTTCTGTGGTGGATAAAATCATCATAGGCGGTGCTATGAGCAATACATTTCTTGCTTCTTTGGGCTATGATATGGCAGACTCTATGGTAGAAAACGACTTGATAGATGAAGCAAAAAAAATCCTGCAAAAAGCAAAAGAAAAAAATGTCAAAATCTATTTGCCTGTCGATGTGGTAAGCACTGATGACATAAAAGAACACCAAAATATCAAAATCACTCCCGCCCAAGATGTCCCTCAAGGCTACAAAGCAGTAGATATGGGACCTGCTAGCACGAGGCTATTTAACGAAGTCATACAAGCAAGCCAAACAATAATATGGAATGGACCACTTGGAATTTATGAGATTTCACAATTCTCGCGCGGAACATTCAACCTAGCCCACGCTATCGCAGATACTTATGCCTTTTCACTAATCGGTGGTGGCGACACAGCAGACGCGGTAGAAAAAGCAGGGGAGCGCGATAATATGAGCTTCATATCCACAGGTGGTGGAGCAAGCCTAGAGTTGCTAGAGGGTAAGATTTTGCCCGCATTTGAAGTGCTAGACAAAAAATAATCTACTTTAGATTTTGCTTGTATATTTTAGCCCAAAAGCCAAACTTTAAGATTTTTTAGCAATATTTTTTTTAGATTTTGCCTTTTTAGATTTTTGCAATATTTGCAATATTTGCTGATTTGGCAAATGGCACTTTTTGGCGCGGAATCAGTGCTTAGATTTTTGGCTAGATTTTGGCTAGATTTTGCTAAAATACATTAGCTTCAAATCATTTCAAAATCATAAAAAATACAAGGAGGCTTCCTATGATGAATGTGTTTTTTAAGCAAGGCTCAATGGTCGTGCAAAAAAAAATCCAAGACAATTTCACACTCCCAGAGGGTGCGATATTGTGGATAGATTTGCTTCACCCATCTGCTGCGGAAGTCTCCTATATTGCAAAAACTTACGCTCTAGACATTCCTACCAAAGAGGAGCGCGAAGAGATTGAGGAAAGTGCGCGATATGCCGAGGATGCCGACACTATAACGATAAATACATACTTCCTCACACGCGATGCCGAGCTAGAGCTACACAACGAAACCGTAACCTTTCTTTTGCTAAAGGGAATCTTATTTACCATTCGCTATGAGGATTTTAAGGTGTTTAATGAGATTCATCAAAGTGTGCTAATTAGCCCACGAAAATTTGAAGATGGATTTGACATCGTAAGCAGAATCTTTGAAGTGCGTGTCGAGCAAGATGCTGATATGCTAGAGGGTGCGGCAAAGCTTACCAAAATTTTGCGTAAAGCCGCGCTAGAAGAGACTTCAAGCGAGCACGACCATATCGCTAGGCTATCTCGCCTATCAAGCCTCCAAGAGCTAAATTTAAGCGTGAGGGATTCTCTATTTGATAAGCGGCGCGCTATTATGGCTTTATTGCGAAGTGGTAAAGTCGAGCAAGACATAAAAAAAGAGCTGACTATCGTGCTAAAAGACTTAAACTCTCTCGTAGAATTTACCAATGTCAATCTTAGTATGCTTGACAACACACAAAGCATTTTCACTAGCCAAATCAATATCGAGCAAAACAAAATCATCAAACTTTTTACCGTAGCGACAATGGCGATGATGCCACCCACGCTTATTGGCACGATTTATGGTATGAATTTTACCAATATGCCCGAGCTTGATTTACCTTATGCCTATCCTGTGGTGCTAATTGCAATGGTTGTATCCACTGCGATTCCTATCGTCATCTTTAAGAAAAAAGGCTGGCTATAAATGGTTGATTTCGCGCTTGCAAGGCTTTGTAGGGATAAAATGCTATTTGCAAGGCTTTTTGCAGAGATTAAAAAATGCTTTATGTGGGCTTTTTGCTACAAAATCCAAATTTAGACTTGCAATGTCAAAGATAATGCCAAAAGAATGAATAATGCTAGATATTATCGCCTCGCCACAATCGTGGTTCGCACTCATTAGCCTAGTGTTATTAGAAATCGCGTTAGGCGTGGATAATCTAATCTTTTTAGCTATTTTGGTTTCTCGCTTGCCAAAGGCAGAGCAAAAAAAAGCAAGGATTTTAGGGCTTAGCTTTGCAGGGCTTACTCGTATCGCCCTGCTTGGCTTTCTTTTTTGGCTTACCAAACTTACAAAACCTCTTTTTTACGCATTTGGGCTAGGGATTTCAGGGAGGGATATTATCCTTATTTTGGGTGGTGTCTTTTTGTTATACAAAAGCACCAAAGAAATCCACGAGCTAGCCTTTGGGCAAAATCTAGCGCAATCAAATCTACCCAAAAAGCCTAGCTTTTGGCTTATCATCGCTCAAATTGGATTTTTAGACATTATTTTTTCGCTAGATTCTGTGTTTGCTGCAGTGGGTATGGCACAGCATTTAGAAGTAATGATATGCGCGATTTTGGTAGCTGTGGGTGTGATGATGTTTGCAAGTGAGTGGATTTGTCGCGTAATAGAGGCATATCCTAGCCTAAAAATTTTAGCACTAGGATTTTTGCTTATCATAGGAGTGGTGCTTATCGCAGATGGCTTGCACTATGAAATCCCAAAGGGATATGTGTATTTTGCTATGGCATTTTCGCTTCTTGTGGAATGTATAAATATTTTTTCTCGCCACAATTCTGCCAAAAACACAAAATCTACAAGCACAGATTCTAGCGATTCTACAAAATCTCCTTAAAACGCACTTTTAAAGTAACTTTTAAAAATACTTCCTAGAAATATTCACAACGATTCAAAAATACTCCAAGACAAAATTCACACTTTATTCACAATTTCTATTTTATTTTTACCAAAAATATATATTTCATTTACAAATAATATACTTTTGTTTTTTACAATCACGCTTCAAGGCTCATCACAAGGTTGGCAACTTACCTTAAAATGTTGCTTTGGTGCTAAACCAACACAAACCCGACAGAAATGTTTTTCAAACTCCTTGTAAAAAATCGCGTGGTGAGTCCTTGCCTTTCTTTGATTATTCTTTTACACTTCTTATGAATTTTTTACATTTTTTTTACTTCTCCCTTGTAGCTACCCCATTCATCGCTTGCAGATTTTCCTCCCCTTGTCAAATCTATATCAAGTCTTGTTTGTCAAGATAATTTTCATCACAGAAACTATTTGCGTGCAGATTTTTAAACGCATTTTGGAGGGATTTAAAAAGCAATGGATTTGCGCCCTCCAAAGTAGAGAGTAGCTCTTTGGTATTTGCGCGTGCTTTTGGTCGCTTATCCTCTGGTAGCCAATTTATCGGACAATTACAATCTGGAGCGATATAGATTTGATTGCTAGCGATGAAATCGCGTATCTGCCTCTCTCGCACAAAAATCATCGGGCGAATCACAAAAAGCCCATTTTGCGCTTTGTATATCGGCGGCATCGAGCGCAAAGCACCATTATAAGTGAGATTCATCAAAAAGCTCTCTGCTGCGTCATCTAGGTGATGTCCTAGCGCGATTTTGTTAAACCCTCCTTGCAACGCTTGTGTATATAGGCTACCCCTACGCATACGAGAGCAAAAACTACAATAAATCGTCCCCTCTCTTTTGTGCTCTTCTAAAATCTTATAAATATCCGTGCGGATAAGCTCATAAGGAATCTCATTTGCCTCACAATACTCCGCTATGCACTCATACTCGCCACCACGCCCATAATCAATAGTAATAGCCTTGAACTCAAACTTAAAAGGCGCGTGCTTTTGCATATATGCTAGTATCGTAGCCAAAAGCGTAGAATCCTTGCCTCCACTAAGTCCTAGCAAAATCCTATCGCCCTCCTTTATAAGCCCGTATTTTGCATTTGTCCGCCCTACTATGTTTAGGATTTTTTTGCTTATGGTTGGCAGGGTGGTTTTTTTTGAGGTAGTGTTTGTGGCAGTTTTTTGAGCGGATTTTGTGTCTGTTTTTGTGGTGGATTTGGATTTTGTAGAGTGCGATTCTTTAGCATTATCGTGTGTTTGCATAGTTTGTATCCTAGTTTTTACTTTAGGCAGTGGCTAAAATAGCTCACTATGTGAGCCGACATTTAAAGCTATAAGTTCTAAAAACTTTTTAGCATATATAAGCACCAAATCTGGTTTTATATGACAATCTCTACACCCCCTTTAGATTTCCACTCAATGCGTGGTCATTATATTTTGCTTCTAGCACTTCATCATTGGCAAGCCTTGTTAAAATCTCACTTACACTTTCCCTATCTGTATGGCTAAGTCTTTTGAAACTCTTTTTGAATGCCTTTGCATATATGAGTTCAAACTTCACGACTCTAGTGCCTTTCGCAATTCATTTATATCGCTATATGTCTTTAGTGTGCCTTTTTGTAGCTCTCGCTCCATCTCTGCGATAGATTCTAAAATCTCTCTTTCTACTTCAGGCTTTAGTGTATAGTCGTGTGCTTTGCATATCGGGCATTCATCTACCTCTTGGGTGATGACTAAATCCTTATTTAGCCCCTTTAGGCTTTCTATCACTCGCAAAGTTTCAGCATCTACATTCTCTAGTATGATAGTCATTTTACGCTCCTTATATTTTTTCCTAAAACTAGATTTTGCAAAAAAGATTTTGGCATTATATCGTATTTTAGATTTTATGGATTTTGCTTTATGGATTGCGAGTATAAAATACTATCGGCAAGCCCTTGTGCTTGGGCTTCATCTAGCACTTGCGTGTCATATTTCACAATGATTGTCCCCTCGCTTTTGTTAGCATAGCACTCGATTATCCCTGCTTGCTGGGACAATCGAGCTAGACTTTGTGTAGGGTATTTGCTTAATGGCAAGTAGATATTTTTTTGCTTTGCGGGATTATCTAGGGCAAGGAGTGTGAGTAGCCACGCAGCGCACACCACAGCTATGCTGACACCTAGCTCGATGATTCCAAGCGTATGGTAGAGAATCCCCCCTAGCATTCCGCCTGCAAATGAGCCTATGTAGTTAAATGTAGTGAAAACCCCTAGTGCCACTCCACGATTGTGTGCTTTGGCATATTTGCTCGTGAGAGATTGCATTATCGGCTCTAGTGTGGCAAATCCCAAAAAAAACAGCACGATTCCACCGACAAACAGCCAAAGCATATTGCTATGCGCCCCATAAGCTATGGCAAGATATGCCACCATAAATAGCGCGATACCATAGCCCATCACTAGCTTTGCTTTGCCGTATTTTTCTGCGAGTATGCTAGCAGGTGCGAGAGCTAGTATGGCTAAAATCGCAGCTGGCGTATACACTTTCCACAAATCCTCTTTGCCCATCTCTACGATAGGAGCTAGCTCTTCGACAAACACAAGCGGTATCACCACAAAAATCAGCGTCATAAACGCCTTTTCTAAAAACGAGCTAAGATTCATAATAGCTAGATTTTTGTTTGTGAGAATCCGCTTGCTTGGTGCTTCCTCATAGGAGTAGTGGATTTTGGGTGTCTCTGGCACGCAAAATCCCAAAAGTAGCATAGACACAAGGCTAAGCAACGCCGTGATAGCAAATAGCCACTCACAGCCAAAATGCCCGCCGATAAGCGGTCCTAAAAGCATAGCCAAAATAAAGCTAGCAAAGATTCCCCCGCCCATTATCGCCATAGCCTGTGTGCGCTTCTCTTCACGCGTCAAATCCGTAATCTGCGCACTTACCACGCCGCCTATCGCACCTGCCCCTTGCACAAGTCGCCCGATGATAAGCATCTCTATGCTATGAGCTAGAGCGCATATCACGCTACCCACTAGAAATATAAAAAGCCCTGCCATAACGACTTTTTTTCTATCGATTTTATCGCTTAAGATTCCAAAAGGAGTTTGGAACAGAATTTGCGTAAGGTAAGCGCCGCCGACTGCTAGCCCAAGTAGCAAAGGCGAAGTATCGCCAAACTCCCCTACATATAGTGCAATCACGGGCAACACAATAAAAAGCCCAAAAAATCGCAAGCACACAACAAGGCTTAGGGGCAAAATCGCTTTTAGCATTTGATGTCCTTATAAGGAGAAAATCAAGTGGCGCATACGCCACAAAAACGCGCTAATTGTAGCAAAATTCGCCAAACATTTATCGCTAAAACACAAAATCAAAATAGCGATAAAAGTAGGTAAACACAATTCAGAGTAAAGCGAGAGCACAAACAAAAGTGAAAAAAGTGTTAGGAAAAGTTTGAAAAGCTAAAAAAGTGCATTAGAAAAATGCAAAAGACAAATGGGAGCAAAGTAATGTTTAAGTTTATCATCGCAAGCAACAATGAAGGGAAAATCCGTGAGCTAGGCACTATGTTAAGCAATTTTGGCGAGGTAATGAGCCAAAGGCAAGCCCATATCACACTAGAGCCGAACGAAAATGGCAACTCTTTTAAGCAAAATGCGCTCATCAAAGCAAAGACGATTTATAACACCCTGCCACAAGAGAAAAAAAATACATTCATCATCGCTGATGATAGCGGAATCTGTGTAGATGCGCTTGAGGGTAAGCCCGGTGTCCTAAGCGCACGATATGCAAGCCCAAACAACAAAAAAAATGCAAGCGATGAAGAAAATCGCTACAAACTCATAAACGAGCTAAAAAAACACAAACTAGCAGAATCTAGCGCGAGATTTGTCGCTTGTGTCGCGCTAGTGGGAGAGGGAGCGCACGGAGAAAGAGTGGAGTTTTGTGCTGTGGGAGAGTGCGAGGGAAAAGTAATCGCACAAGAGAGAGGCAAAAACGGCTTTGGCTATGATAGTGTGTTTGTCCCCAAAGGCTTTGATACCACACTAGCAGAAGTCGCCCCCGAAGTCAAAAACACCCTCTCTCATAGACGCAAAGCACTAGAGCAAATCAAAGAATTTCTAGAGCTTTTTGAGCCGATGATAAGCTAAGTCGATACAAGCTAAATAATCTTTGTAATATTCTTAAAATGTCAATCTCATAATTGATTGAATTCTTGCGCGAAGTGGATTTTGTAGTTTTTTGTAAGAGGGATTTTTGTATCTACTTAAAAACTAGAGGTAGATTTTGAAATAAGTCTTATCACACTTGCTAGCCTTTTGCAAGCTAATTTGAGTGGATTTGAAGCGCAAAGTGTATGCAAATATACAGATGATTTAGTCTCACAATGTGCATAAGAGCGCAGGACATAAATGCACACAAACACACAAAAACAAAATAGATTTTCGCGCCAAAAAATCAAGTGCAAAATCTAAAACACGCAAAAAGCAAAATCTAATTCCCCCCCCCCCCCCCACCTACCACAAGATTTACAACAAGACTTACCAAAGATTTACCACGCGCTAGATTTGTTTGAACCTACTTTGATGATATTTACTTCATTATCCCACACGACAAGCCCGCTTTTTATGTCTGTAAGCGTAAGTAAGAAAAAATAATCCACTCTTTGTTTGGATTTTACCTTGACATTGCGCTGGATAATCTTGCCCGATAGCGATAGCTCTGGTGGCAAAATCTCTCCCTTTTCGGGCAGTGCATATTGATTTACTTCCTCATTCTTGCGAGAATCCCTCACTGATTGTATCATTTTATCCTCGCTCCCCCCACTCCCTGCAAACGCCATAGTAAGGATAAATTTCCCGCTATTTCGCATATCACGAGTGATTTTGCGCGTAAGTTCCTCTGTGGAAAAATGCTGCATAGTGTCATTTATCACATCAGAGATGGCTAGGATTTTGGGTTTATCTAGCCCTGCTAGATTTTTGACATATCCACTCTCTAGCAAGCTAGCGACATTTTTGCTCGCTGCCTCTTCCAAATCGTGATAATCAATGCCAAGCGAAGTATAAGATTTGGATTCTGCGGTATTTACATACTTTATGTCAGAGCAGCTACTTAGCACCACAGCCCCCACTAGCACACTTGCCAATGCCCTACTCAAAAGCCACATATCTATTTTTTGCATTTTGTATCCTTTGTAAAAATTTTGCCTAAAAAACAAAAGAAAGACGCAACTAAAATCGCGCTTATTTTTTGAGCGATTTTTCTAGCTCTACTACCCTACTCCAAGTCCCCACCACAGAATCAGGGTTTAGCGAAATAGAGGTTATCCCCTCACGCACCAAAAATTCTGCCACTTCTATATAGTCGCTTGGTGCTTGTCCGCAGATTCCACAGTATTTGTTGTGCTTCTTGCACGCCTCAATAGCTTTTTTAAACATTATTGACATTACAGGATTGCGCTCATCAAATATATGACTTACTAGCTGTCCATCCCTATCCACGCCCAAAGTCAGCTGCGTGAGGTCATTTGAGCCGATTGAAAATCCATCAAACATTCCCAAAAACTCATCAGCCAAAATTACATTCACAGGCAATTCACACATTACATACACTTCTAGTCCATTTTTACCTGACTCTAGCCCTTTGCGGCGCATTATCTCAAGCACTTTTTTGCCTTCTTCAGGCGTGCGCAAAAACGGAATCATAACTTTCATATTTGTAAGTCCCATCTCTTCGCGCACCTTACACAGTGCCTCACATTCCCACTCAAACGCTACTTTATACAGCTCGGAATAATATCTGCTCGCCCCACGATAGCCTAGCATAGGATTTTCCTCTAGTGGCTCATATCCTAGCCCTGCTATCATTCCGCGATATTCGTTTGTTTTGAAATCACTTAGTCGCACAATCACAGGCTTTGGATAAAAAGCCGCGCAAATCATTCCCATTCCCTCTGCGATTTTTTCGATGAAGAAATCTTTTGGACTTTCATAGCCTGCCATTAGTTTTTCGATTTCGCCCCGCTCTTTTATGTCTTTTTTGCCATTTTGCAAATCAAGCAACGCTAGAGGGTGGGCTTTGATTTGGTTTAGGATAATATGCTCCATTCGCGCTAGTCCTACGCCATCATTTGGTAGCTGAGCAAAGCCAAATGCTTTTTCTGGATTACCTATGTTCATATAGATTTTGGTTTTGGGTCGTCCCAAATCTTTTAACATTACAGATTCTACTTCGTATTCGTGGATACCTGCGTATATGTAGCCCTCCTCGCCCTCTGCGCAAGATACCGTTACTTCCATACCTGTGTATAGCCTATCAGTCGCACCTAATGCGCCAACTATCGCAGGCACGCCAATTTCGCGTGCGACAATCGCAGCGTGGCAAGTGCGCCCACCACGATTGGTGATGACAGCAGAAGCCTTTTTCATCACAGGCTCCCAATCTGGGTCGGTATTATCCGTTACCAAAATCTCGCCCTCTTTAAAGGTATTCATATGCTCCAAATCATTTATGATTCTCACCTTACCCGCACCGATTTTGCCACCTATGGCACGGCCACTTAGCAAAATCTCTCTATCAGCACTTCGATTTTTAAAATGGAATTTTTCTAGCTTTTGCCCATCATCTTTTTTGTGCTTTTGGCTTTGCACTGTCTCTGGGCGAGCCTGCACGATAAAGATTTCGCCCGTTTCGCCATCTTTTGACCACTCCATATCCATAGGGCGATACTCGCCTGCTTCTTTTGTGTAGTGCTCCTCAATTTTTATCGCATATCGAGCAAGGGTTAGCACATCTGCATCACTTATAGAGAAGCTATTAAATTCTTTTTTGGTGGTTTTTACATTCACGGTGGTGTGCTCACTGCCTTTTGGAGCATACACCATTTTTTTGTCTTTTGTGCCTAGATGACGCTTGATTATGGGGCGTTTACCCTCTTTTAGCGTAGGCTTAAACACATAGAATTCATCAGGATTTACAAGCCCTCCTACGACATTCTCGCCAAGTCCCCAAGCCGAAGTAATAAACACAGCGTCTTTAAACCCTGTCTCTGTGTCTATACTAAACATAACCCCAGCACTTCCTTTATCTGCGCGAACCATTTTTTGCACACCCACAGATAGCGCGACTTTGAAGTGGTCAAACTTCCTTGAAGCGCGGTAGCTCACAGCCCTATCGGTAAAGAGAGAAGCAAAGCAAGATTTTATATAGTGAATAAGCTCGGTTTGTCCCTTGACGCTCAAATAAGTATCTTGCTGTCCAGCGAAGCTCGCATCGGGCAAATCCTCTGCTGTCGCACTACTACGCACAGCGACATCGGCTTCTTTTTTGCCATACTCGGCACTCAAAATCTTATACGCTTTAAATATTTCCTCACGCAAATCATCAGGGAAAGGCGTGCCAAATATAAGCTCTCTGATTTGCTTAGAGCGTGTTTTTAGCACATCGATTTCAGTTACATCTACGCCATCTAGCAAATCCACAATCTTTTGGCGGATTCCGCCGCTATCTAGCAGATACCAATACGCCTCGCTAGTGATTGCAAAGCCATTTGGCACTTTTATGCCAGCAGGGACTAGCTCTTGGAACATTTCGCCAATGCTTGCGTTTTTGCCTCCTACGAGAGGGACATCTTTGTTGTTAAGTTCTTTAAAAAACTTAATGTATTTCATTTGCTTTCTCCTAAGTGTGTTTGTGGTTGGAATGGGAAGTGTGGCAACTTGCTTGGCAAGTAAATCTTGCTTAAACCAAAACATTATAGCCAATACAAAAAAACATTTATTGTAATTTATCAAACTTTATGCAAAACTTAAGTGCGCAAAAATAACCCACTTTTATCACTAGCAGTGCGTAGATATTACACATATTTTTGTAGATTTTGCTAAAGAAAGCTATAAAACAGCTATAAAACAAACCAAAAGCTAGCGTTTCATAAGCATTCTTACAAAATTTATATGTGATAAAACATTTTTATCTGTGTCTTTTTATGTAGCGTATTTTTGCGTTTTTCTTGCCACTTGATTTTTGTGCCATTTGATTTTGTGAGAATATCTGTGCTAGTTTGCAATGCTTGTAGAATTTGTAGAATGCGTAAAGATAAAAATAAGAAAGAATTGTAACACAACTTATGCTACAATCTCGCCAAAATTTTGGGACACATTTTTTAGATTATACTTCATCATTTAAGGGCTTAAGCGTGAAAATACCAAAAATACCAATGGAAGACATTACCCAAGTTGCGGAGTTTTTTAGCATTGTCCATCATATCCCGGGGCGCATTAGAATCCGCGTGAATGTCTCCAAGCTCCCTGCTATCAAAAAATGGGCGAAAGAAACAACTTTAAGAGAGGTTTTGCCTGCAAATGAGGAGGGAGAGAGCTTCATCATCACGCTTTTGCAATCACTACCTGCGGTAAAAAATATCAAGGTAAATGCGATTGTGGGGAGTGCGACTATCGAGTATGATAAAAACCTCTTTGAGCCGAATTTGTGGGAAAGCTGGGTGAAAAAGAAAAATTTAGCACAGATTGAAGCAAAACTCAATGAATTCTCACAAAATCTAGGCAAAGGCATAGGATAGGCTACAATGCAAGAGGCGATAGCACCCACAATGGAGCAAGCAAAAATAAGCGAGGCAAAAATCCTCTATCTAGCGATAAATGAGCGAAAAAAGTCCGCTAAATTCTATAAAGGCGTGCAACAAAATGTGCTAGGGAAAAAGTGGGAAAATACGCAAGAAAAAGCACAAGAACAAGAAAAAATGTGGGAAAACGCGCAGGATATAAATTCTCAAAATTATACAAATAATGCGAGCAATGGAAGTGATGAATCTGCAAGAAAACTTCACAAAATATTTGCCACAATCGCCAAAAAAGAGCAGGTTGCAATAGCGCAAGCTAAAGTGGTATTTGAGGACTTTAGCGAGTGTGAAGAAGCTATGCTAGCAGATGAGAGTATCCTTTTACCAAGTGCTTTGCCCGATGATATTTTACAAGAGCTATTAAATGAAATGGGGGAGCTAGATTCTCAATATTTAAATATTTTGGCACTTGGTATCGAATCTCATCATCTAAAAAGTAGCGATTTTTTGATAAAGCAAGCGCAAAACTTGCAAGCACAAAATCTATCACACCAAAATCCACAAGTCCTTGATACACTCTATCAGCTCCAAGCATTAAGCTACAATCATCATATACCGCTTTTGCAAGGACAAAGCCCAAAATCTAGCACAGAGCAAAACAAACAAAGCACAAATATGCAAAATGACTTGCTTAGAGCATTTTTGCAAGCCTTTGGGGTAAATAATCCAAGTGGCAATTTTAATCCCACTTTAAATCCAACCAATTTTGCTTCACTAAGTGATTTGGCACGACAAAGCCCTATTTTAAGCGAGATACAAAGCTCTATTGGGCAAATTCAAAATTTTTATAATCAAACAAAAACCGTTGTGAAAAAACTTGAGAAGGGGGAATTAAGCCAAGATGAATTAGTAAATTTTTTGCAAAAATTGCATTTTTAGCATAAGTTTTCTCAAAATGTATGCCTTTTTGAGAAAACTTATGCTATGATTCGCTCAAATTTTCTCAAAAAGGAGTCAAAAATGGCAATACCATTTGTTTTAGGATTGGTCATCGGTGGCGGAGCAGTATATGCCTACAACAACAGAGAAGAGCTCTCTAAGCAGGTCAAAGCAAAGAGCAAAGAACTCAAAGCTGGGCTAAAAAAGGGACAAGAAACTCTCGATAAAGTTTCCACTTCCATAAAAAGCGGAGCAAAAAGCCTAACAAAAAGCATAAAAAGCGGTGTAAGTAGCCTGCAGCAAGGTAGCACTCAAAAATCCACGCCAACTAGCGCAAGCAAAGCCACACACGCAAAAACGACAAAAAGCACAAAACCAAAAAGTGCTAAAACGGCTACAAAGCCTACCAAAAAAGTAGCACAAACAACGACACAGCCGACACTCATCACAAACTCATCTACCATATAAACACAAGAAAGGATAAACAATGTTGCTAGACACAGGAGCTCAAAGGTCAATCACAGGACACATAGTAAGCGGTGGCGTAGCAGGACTCTTGCTCGCTTCATACACAAACTATCAGCAATACAAAGAGGGCACAATCTCACAAGATAAAGCTATCAAAAACACTCTTGTAGCTGGTGCGCAAGGTGCTATCGTAACGGCTTGTGCTATCGGTGTGTCAAACGCACTTGGTAGCAACAACAAAGGCGGATTCCAAGCGGTGCTAGAATCTAGTGCATACTTACTCGCAGGTGCGGCTGGTGTATATGTCATCAGCAACCTTAACGAGGACAAAAAATAAAGGAATAAAAATGGCAAATACAAATCAAAACGGAACAAATCAGACAAACACTGACAATAGCGGAACACAAAATCTTGATTCATTGCAAAGCAATCCATACATAAATGGCACTTCACAAAGCAATGCAAATCAAAGTGGCTTTTCAAACGCCCCTCAAAGCACGGCATTTGGCACGCAAAATCAGCAAACCCAAAACGGCTTTGGCAATGCCTTTGGTGGCACTCAAAGCAGTCAAAATAACGCGCAAGGCAATACCACAAGTGCGCTAAGCTCGTTTTTTAATTCTGGAAATTCACAACAAGATTTCCTAAAAGGCGCGTTTATCGGTGCGGTAGCGACTTTTATCCTTACCAACAAAGACGCGCAAAAGGCGATTTTCAAAGGATTTGCAAAAATCTCAAGTCTTTTTGAAATGGGAATTGAGGAGCTAAAAGAGCGATATGAAGACGCCAAAGCAGAAGTAGATTCTAACTAAGGACGCGCTAATGGCTTCAAAAACTGCTCCTGTGCGCTTAAAGCTCATTCACAGCACTGCTAATAGGGCGCGATTTTCCTACGCGCTCAAAAAAGGCGGTGCGATTCAAGCAATTCCGCTTCGTTTGGAGATTGAGTGCATAGAGGGCGTGAAATCTGTGCGTGTAAATGATATTTTGCACAATGTCATCATCACTTATGTGGGCGATGAGCGCGATTTAGAGCGCATTACGGAGTCTATCTTTACCACACTGCAAAATCTGCTAACCACTTCAAAAAGGCAAGTCTCAAGCGCGAGTATTTTTACCCTACGCGATGAGATTCCAAGCAGTGCAGAAGTGGTGCGTTCAGCCACCGCGCTTATTAGCGAGCCTTTTATTAAGCCCCTAGCACCAAAGGCGGCTTTTAGCACGATTGCAGCATATCCATTGCTAAAAAGTGGCGTGCAAGAGGCATTAAGCGATGGCGTTACTTCGCGCGTGCTAGAGGCTATGGCTGTGGCGATTTCGCTTTATCGTGCGGATTTTCGCACGGCAAATTCCACGAACTTTATGCTTACTTTGGGCGAATACATCGAAGAAATGACAATGTATAAAAGCGATGATTTGCTCCAAGAGCTTAGCAAGCCACAAGGTGGCGAAGCGTGGGTAGAAAAGCACATAAATGGCAAAGAAGAGTTGGTGCTAACGCAAACGCAAGATTTGCAAATCGGCGATATTGTCGTGGTGGGTGCGGGCGATAGTATCCTAATCGATGGGCATATTGTCTCTGGCGAAGCAATGGTAAATCAAATCTCAATGACGGGTGAAGCCACGCCTGTGAAGCGCGCAAGAGGCGATAGGGTGCTCTCTGGCACAATCGTGCAAGAAGGGCGAATCAAAGTGTGGGCAGAGAGCGTAGGTAGCCAAACAGCCACCGCGCGAATAAAAAGCTATATCCAAGAAACGCTTACGCAAAAATCCTCCATTCAGCTAAGTGCGTCAAAAATGGCAGATAAACTCGTGCCAATCACGCTAGGGCTTGCCATCCTCTCTTATGTCTTTAATCGCGATTTGACACGCGTGGCAAGTGTGCTTCAGGCGGATTATTCTTGTGCTTTGAAGCTCGCTACGCCTGTGGCGTTTAAGTCTGCAATCTCAAGTGCGGGGAAAAATGGAATCATCATCAAAGGTGCAAAAAGCCTAGAATCGCTTAATGAAGCCGAAATCTTTGTCTTTGATAAGACAGGCACGCTTACCAAAGGCGAGCTAGAAGTCGTGCAGGTGCATAGCTTCTCGCCAAGTTGGGATAAAGAGCAGATTTTGAATCTCTCTGCTAGCATTGAGGAGCACTACTTCCACCCTGTGGCTGAAGCGGTGGTAAAGGCGGCAAGGGAGCAGAAGTTTAACCATATCCACCACGATGAAGTAACTTTCATAGTCGCGCACGGCGTAAAAAGCCAAATCAATGGCAAAGAAGTGCTTATCGGCAATCGGCATTTCTTAGAGGACGATGAGGGCGTGGATATGACGCCTCATAATTCTAAGATAAAAGAGCTTCTAGATTCTGGACATACGCCGCTTTTTATCGGCTATGATGGCAAACTACTTGGGCTAATCTTGCTAAAAGATTCCCTGCGAGCTAATGCCAAAGAAGCCATTGCGCGACTTCGCAAAAGTGGTGTGAAACAAGTCATAATGCTTACAGGCGATGAGGAGAGCAAGGCAAAGGAAATCGCTAGCGAGCTAGGAATCGATAGATTTTATGCCAAACTTTTGCCCACCCAAAAAGCTGAAATTCTAGAATCTATAATGAATGAGGGGCATAAAGTCGCCTTTGTGGGGGACGGCATAAATGACGCACCCGCACTTATCAAAGCACATAGCGGAATCGGAATGTGCAAGGGCGCAGACATCGCCAAAGCAAGCGCGGACATTGTGCTACTAAAAGATGATATAGAGTCGGTGGCAGACGCGCGAGAGTTTGCGCTTGCGTGCCTAAACAAAGTCAATAAAAACTTCAAAATCACGGTGGTGGTAAATAGCGCGATTTTGGCTCTTGCCACCTTTGGCAAACTCTCCCCAATTCAGACGGCGTTTTTGCACAATGGCACGACTATCGGGTTATTGCTAAACGCCCTGCGTGGCATAACTGTGAGAAAAAGATAGGGAGGGAAAATGCCACTAATGCCCCTAGCTCTCATCGGTTGCGTGGTGCTGCTTTGCAAAGTGGCAAATGGAAGTGCTAAGAAGTTTAGAAAAATACTCAAAGACAAAAAGGAGAGAAAATGAACACAACAACAAAAACACTAAACACAAAAAGCGCAAAAACATTGGGCGCAAAAACGCTAAAAAGTCAAAACACAACAACAAGCGCGACAAAGAGCGTAAAAATCAGCGAGGCTAAAAAAGACAAAGGCTTTAATCTAAGCCTAAAAACCTTGCAAGTCGCAGAACTCTTTACCTCAATCGAATCAAAAAGAGAATTTGCCAAGCTAGGAATGAGTGTTTCACTGCTTACTTGTGTGGGAAGCGCGTTTTTTAAGGGCAATTTTGCACGAAATCTACATATCGCTTCAGGTGTTGCGTTAGTTGGCTTTAGCATTTGGCATCATAGCTTGTATGATAAAAATAAGTAGGGCGATTTGCGAAAGGGACTTGGCATTTCTAATTGCGATGAACCAAAGCCCTAGTATTCATTAGATATGTTGCATTAGCAATGCTTGTGGCAATTTAATAGAATACAGACGATAAAAACATTTTAAACCTAATAGCACCACTCCATTATATTCATATTAACGCTTGACATTTTTTTTTTGTGGTATCGTTCCGCTTCGTTATTTAAACAAAAGGAGCGAAAATGAAGCAATTTACCATTGTAAAACGAGTCATTAAAGACAAGGCTGTTAGTCGTTATTGTTTTAAAAATTGCCAAGTTAATGGCAACTAGCAAAACCATACAGCTTTGCAATATATGCAACTTTTAAAATTATTTAATTTTAAAAGTTGTGCTTTTAGGATTTTTATGACAACCTCCACAAATCAAATCAATGAAAATGATATATTGCCTCTGCCTAAAACGCTAGAATTTTGCAAAATCAATAATGAAATGTTAGTCATTGCACCTGGTTGCGGGAATATCATAGGATTGTTCAATGAAAATCAAGTAGAGATATTTGAAAATCTACGACAACATTCCATTATTGATACTGAAAAAATGGCAAAAAATGAAGCGGATTTTAATTTTGTAGTGGCACAAATTTTAGATAGAGAATTTTTTGATAGTCCGCTTGATATGTATGATGAGTATGATACTGTGCAAATATATTTAACAAATGCTTGTAATTTATCTTGTCCGCATTGCTATGTCAATGCTGGAGTGGCAAATAAAAATGAATTAGAAGCAAATCAATGGTTTGCTGTGCTTGATGAATTAGCAAAAAATGGCACAAAAGAAGTTATTTTTAGTGGTGGGGAAATATTGCTGTATAAAAAGTGCATAGAAGTCATAAAATATGCTAAAAGTCTTGGTTTTATAGTAAGCCTTAAAAGCAATGGGACGCTATGGAGTAAAGAGCAAATTAGTGATGTTGCGCCTTTTATAGATGATATACAAATTAGCATTGATGGCATAAATGAAGAGATGAATGCAAAGGTGCGCGGGGCTAATAGCTTTCAAAAGGCATTATTTTGCGTGGAGCAATTTTTAAAATGTGGCACAAAAGTTATTATCGCTACAACACCGACTTATGCTAATATCAATGAAATAGAAGCTGGTTTTGTGGCATTTGCGACAGATTTGCTGAAAAAATATGGGAAAAATTTGAGTTTTATTGTATCGCAAAAAATGCTTGGTGGGCGTGGCATTGCAATGAAATTTGATGATGAATCTAAGCACTATGCAAAAACGACAGATTCGCTAATGGAGCAAATCTATCCTAATTATAAATTAAAAAATTTAGCAATCAGCATTGAGAAAAAACAGCGCGTTAGAAATTGTGGCTATGGAAATTTGACTTTTGCAAGTAACGGCAATATTTATCTTTGTAATCGTATTGATGAGTTGCGTCCATTTGCAAATATCAATGATGATTTAAAAGAAGTCTTACATAAAGCAAAAGAATTTAATGCAAAAAGTAGTGTAGATTTTGTAAATCCGTGTAAAAATTGTAGTGTTAGATACATTTGTGGTGGTGGGTGTAGAATCGATGAATATAACTTTAAAGGTAGGCAAGAATTATTAGGCAAAGAGCTAGTAAAGGAATGTAGTGAGAATTTTAGAATAAAATTTAAACAATCATTACTTAATGGACTAAAATATGTCTATGCGATATGATTTACGACTTCGATTTAATTGCATTGACGATAAGATTTGCGTAGAGTTTCAAAAAAATGTAGATAAATTAGCACCAGCCGTTAGGACAAAAAGTGCCATTGCCAATGCAAAATTAAGTGATGGTGAAAAAGAATTGCTAATATTTTTACAACAAATTGATGGCAAATATCCGCCTTTTACCATACAAAAAGAATTATTTTGTGAATTATTGTTTGAAAAAATTGCGAATCTTAATTTTTTATTTACGCAAACTAGAAGTAGAAGTTTAAGGCGAATATACAATATGCCTTTTAAAGCAAATTCTTATAGCTTTGATAAACTTAAACCGACAAATATTAAGATTTACATTGCAAGTATTTTTGCCAATAAATGTCGTGTGGAATCTTATTTTGATTTTAGTGGCAATGAAATTCCGTTAGGATATGATTTTTTAATAGTCAAAGAAAAAATGCTTTTTAAAATGGATACAGCTGATATTATCAACAAAGCAAATGAGATTGTCCCAAATATCTTTGAAACTCATTTTTCTTTTGATGAGTTAAATGCACTTAAAAAAGAATTTATTGTATTAGTAAAATCACAAGACAATAAGCATAAAAGTGTTAGTTTTGGCAAAGATTCTAGTGGATTTTTATCGTTTGATAAAAATGTAGAAGTAGATACAAATTTGTATAATAATTTATTACAAGCATATTTGAAAGGTAAAAATTATGTAGAATTTGATGATAAAGTGCTATTTGTTAAAGATTCAGATTTCAATGAAAAAACCATATTACAGGTTATACAACAATCTAATATTGAGCCAAGTAATATTGTAGAGTTTTTAGAAAAGATTAAGAATATTAAACAATATCCTTGCGATTATGCCTTAAAAAATCTAACAAAAAGTATTAAAGTTCCGCTAAAACCTTATCAAATTGATGGTGTTTTATGGCTGTGTAATCTATATAAAAATAACGCGTGTGGAGGGTTATTGGCTGATGATATGGGATTAGGAAAAACGCTACAAACGATTTGCTTTTTTGTGCTTAATGATATTAGTAATATTCTTATTATATCACCAGCTTCACTTGTGCAAAATTGGAAAAATGAAATTTTAAAATTTTCACATATTAACGAAAATGATATTTCCATAAATTTGCAGGATTCTAAAATCCAAATTCTCTCTTATGAAAGTGCAAGAATTAACCTTTCAAAACTTAGTAAATATCAACTTTTAATCTTAGATGAATCGCAAAAGATTAAAAATGACAAAACACAAATTTTTAATGCAATAAATCAAATAGAGCGCGATTTTACTATTATCATAAGTGGCACACCCATTGAAAATTCTTTGTTAGACTTATGGAATATGATGAGCGCAGTTAATGTGAATTTTAAGTGGCTTTATGAGAACAAAATTGCTCCTTTTATAAACGATTCACAAAATGCTATTCATTTAAGTATAAAATTATTAAGTTCATTTATCAAAAGACGCAAAAAAGATGAAGTGCTAAATCTACCCGATAGATATGATGAAACTATTTTTATTGATTTTAGCAGTGCTGAAAAAGACGCCTATAATGAAATCTATAAAATCTTTTATTCTGCTTTAAAATCTGGTTTGTCTGCTAGGGCAAATTTTGTTATATTAGAAGGACTTTTAAGGCTTAGGCAATTTTGCAGTTTGCATAGCATTATTCCTACCATTCTTTATGATTGCCAAAATCTACACGATTCAAAGTTAAATGTGTTGCTTGAATTGGTTCATAATATAATTGACAAAAACGAGAAAGTGATTATTTTTTCACAATTTACAAAGAGTTTGGAAAAACTTAAAATCGCACTAAACACAATAAATTTTCTATACTTAGATGGCAGTATATCTAAACAAAATAGAGCAAAATTGATAGAAAAATTCCAAGCACCCAATAGTCCATTTAGCGTGTTTTTGGTAAGCCTAAAAGCTGGTGGTATCGGGCTAAATCTTACAAATGCGCAAAATGCTATTATATTAGAGCCTTGGTTTAATCCAGCCATTGAGGAACAGGCATTTAGCAGAATCCACCGAATCGGACAAGATAAAAAAGTGCGTATTTATAGATTGCTTTATTCAAATAGCATAGAAGCACAAATTGACAATCTAATCAACTATAAACTTAGCCTTTCGCAAAATCTTAATAGCGAATTATTAAAAATTGCTAAAAACATATTTTCAGATTGAGCTAATTGATTGCATAAATTAAATAACCGTATAAAGCTAACAGAGTGTTTTTTTAAGGGCAATTTTGCGCGAAATCTGCATATCGCTTCAGGTGTCGCGTTAGTTGGCTTTAGCATTTGGCATCATAGCTTGTATGACAAAAATAAGTAGAGAATTTACCTTTTTATTACCACTTCGCCATTGATATATAGCATATCTACTTTTTTGGCATTTGTGAGAAAATGCAAAATAGGCGTAGCAGAATCAGCGATTTTGGGAATCCCAAATAGCGCGAAATCAGCGTATTTCCCGCGCTTTAGCTCGCCATTTTCTAGCCCTAAAGCCTGCGCCCCATAGCGTGTAGCACTAAGCAAAAGCAGCTTTGCAGCCTCTCCTAGCCCAAACCCCTCGCAAAGCCCTAGCCCAAATAGTGCAGAGCGCATCTCATCTAGCAGATTTGTATCGACATTGCTACTTGCGCCATCTGTGCCAATGGCAAGCGAGTGTGCAAACCTAGAATCCACCCGCCTAAAGTGTGCAATATCAAGCATTTTGCCACCTAGCAGGCGATTTGAGCGAGGACAAGTAGTGATGAAATGCCCCGCGTCCAAAATCCGCCCTAGCTCCACCTCACTCATTGCTACACAATGCGTAAGCACTGCTTGCACGCCACTAAAAAGCTCCAAAAACTCGCTTATCTCATATAGTGGCTTTGGGTTTGGTATTTTTAGCGTATCGGCATAAAAGCCCTTAAACCACCCGCTTTTGGACTCTAGCCATTCCCGCTCACTTGCAGACTCTAGGAAATGCGCGCTTATGATAGGCTTTGTGCTACTTTTTTGCGTAGCAAAATCTATCACCTTTTTTGCTAGCTCACTATGCACCGAGTAGGGCGAGTGTATCGCTACGCGCGGGATAAATCGCTCACTTTTTACCTCAAACGCACTCTCAAACCGCTCCCTAAACCTTACAAAACTATTTTCCACTTCACTAGCCCCCAAAACCTCGCAAAAATACGACACACGCAAAGGTGAGTGTGCCAACGCTAGCATATCCCCTCCATAGCTAGAAATCGCACCCACACTCCCTACCCCACATTCCAGCTGTGTGTTTATCTGCTTTTTAAGCACTGATTCTAGCTTCTCTAGCACGCCTCCACGATAGCTCATCACAGAGGCTAGCCACGCCTCAAAGCTCCCATAGGCAAAGCTAGTCGTATTTGCCCCAAACTCAAAGTGAATATGAGCATTTACAAACGCAGGTAGTAGTATGCAGTCGCTAAAAAACTGCTTTTTTATAGGCTTTTTAGCCTTTTTTTTATTTTTTTCCCTTTTGGCAAAATCTAGCGCAAAATCCCTATCAAAACTAGAATCCAAACTACGCCCGCTAAGCTTGCCAAAGCCTTTGGCAAAATCCACACTAGATTTTATGCTAGATTTTGCGTCAAACCCTGCCCCAAAATCCGCACCAAAATCCGCACTAGATTCTATGCTAAAATCTGTATTTGATTCTATCTTGGATTCTAGCTCTTTATACTCTCCCACAGCGAGAATCCGCCCATTTTCAAACACCACACCACCATTCTTTATGATAGTGAAATCCTCATCACATACAAAAACCAAACTCGCACCGATTAGCCGCATTGCTTTCCTTTGTGTAAAATCTCTAATAATCTAAATATATGTGCCTAAATATATGTTTGGCAAATTTTGCCACAAGATTTTTATATTTTGCCTACAAAACAAAACTAGATTTACTTTTTTTGATATTTTATATGCTAGTATCTGCACTTGTTTTTGCCCTGCTTTGAAAACAAACAAACAGCAAGGGCAATGATAAATCACACCTAAAAGGAACTTTCAAATGGATTTGCCTAAAAATATCAAGAACCTCTCTCTCTCTCTCTCTCGTAACTAGCATTTCTTTACTTTTCTTTAGCTTAGCCCAAGCAAACACAAATGATAATACTTTAGATTTTAGCTCCTCTGAGTCTACTCCAAACACACAACATACACCACGCGGTGCGACCAATCAAAATCTTGTAAAATTTCATCGAGCTTATGATAGCTTCACTTGGGAGCTTGGCATAGGATATGTTGCAAGCTGGTTTAATGCTAGACAAAGGTTTGAACCTGAGCTAAATACGCAAAATGGAACTCAAATCAGCGAATTGACCAAAGATAATTCCCTAGCGCACGGCGCGGATTTGTTTTTCAATGGAAACTACTATATCCGCGACAGATTTGGCTGGACATTTGGAGTGGGAATGGAATTTATCGATATGAAGTGGAAAGACGGACTAGCACAAATCAATACTTATGCAGACATAGTAGAAACAGAAAAAATCAAAAATGAATTTTTATATGATGTGTATTTGCATACAGGGTTTTTTGGCGATGTGTGGCGCAAGAAAAATCAATCATTGCGACTTTTTGCCACTATCGGTGTGTCGATAGATTTTCTATTTGGTGGGTGGTATGAAAAAGAAGTAGATGAATGTAGCGGATATGTATTTTGTGTCCCTACATACAATCCTTACGATACAAAAAACAAAACTATTTCAGCCACACTGCCTATACAGCTTGGAGCACGATACTACTTCGCACAAAATCACGGAATCGAAGTTTTTGCCAAATATCACGCACTTAGCTGGAATTTCACACAATCCCACATAAACCCAAATCTAAAAACAAATATTTCGCGTGGCGCAAGTGTGGGAGCGCGATATGTATTTGAGTATAAATAAGGAGTAAAAATGAAATCTAGCAAACTTGTGATTTTGGTATGTATAGGAATGTTGGTGTGCGATTTTGCTTTTGGCAAAAAATATGACCCAAATAAAGATTATGGTTTTGTGCTAAAGCAAAAACAAAATGGCATAGAAAACCCACCACCAAACAAAGCTAGAATCTATGGCTTTATGCCAAATGAGATAACAAACTATACCACCACGCGCTACAATGCCACGATACACACCCTAGCACAAGCAAATGAGGATTTCAAGGAGGGCTATTTTTTTGGATTTGGGCGACCGGGCGAGGTATTTTATATAGACATTGTCCCAAGTGGAGAGCCAATTTTTATCGCTACAAAAATAATAGCTAGGAAACATATTTACTTCACTCCACAAGCTGGGAAAATCTATTGTGTAAAAATGGCGACAAAAGTAGGGTTATTTGGAGGTGCAAAAATTACCCTTGTCGATGAGGAGGATTGCACGACTTATGTATCACAACATATAAGAAGTGATTTTATGCGACAATGGCTTGAGGATAAAGAAAGGTTTGAAAAAGAACAACAAAAAGAAAAAGAAATAAAATCCAAACCGCAAGATAGCGAGTGGGATTGGTAACAGACATAACACTAAAAATAAAGGAGCTTAAAATATGAAAAGTTTAGGATTTTTATATGTCGCAATCTTGGGGATATTTTTTAGTGGCTGTGCCACACTTATTGACGGTAGCAATCAAAAAGTGCTACTTATGGCTTCAGATAGACAAAATGTAGTCGCAACCATAGGAAAAGAAAAAGTGCAACTGCCCGCAGAGGTAGAGCTACCACGAAAAGGTGTGCTTATAACCGTGCTAGCAAAAGATAATCAAGGCTACAAAGATAGCAAAGTGCACTCAAGCACTATCGGTGCTATGATAAAACAATCCAAAATTCTCGTTCAACACAATGTTTTGTGCTCTTATCGTCCCTTGTCCCATTGGAATAGTGTTTTCAAGTATTGACATTGCTTCTGGTGCTGCATACAAATACAGCAATGAGCAACTTATAATCCCAGTATATCCGCAAACTTGCAGGATAAAATAAGGAGGCAATAATGAAAATATGGCTACAAATAATATCACTTAGTACACTTGCATTTGTGTGCAGTGGCTGTGGGAAATTCGTAACAATGGTAAGTTCTGATGGAGAGAATCCTATCATTACAATCTGTGGGCAAAAAGCCAAACTCCCCGCAAAAGTATGCTTTAATTGCACGAAAAAGCAAGCACAAATACACGCAAAATGCAAACGAATTGTGGGGGCAGAAGTGCAGATTTTGAACGAAGATAATCCAAACTATGAAAATAGCTCTACAAATTCAAAGTTTTTGATTCTTGGTGCAAAAAAGGGCAAAAAACTAGAAATCCAAAATGCAGACAAAAAAGCAAAATATGTCATCGTCCCTGCCTATCCTAAGTGTAAATAAGATTTTGTTGTAGTGATTTTATGATTTTAGGCATTTTTTGATTTTTCGCATTTTGGATTTGATTTATTTTGGCTTTAGGCTTGATTTTGGATTTTTTATCCCCTATTTTTCTTTTGATTTTTTGGGGCTTAATGCTTATCATAAAATCCTTTTTCTATTAACGCCTCCTCAATTAGCGAAGTGCGTAGATTCAAGCTAGAATTTGTGCCTAAAAAGCTAACCTTTACCCAATCAATGGATTTCAAAGCATCTCTTACGCGCTCTCTATCTTGTAAAATCACAATGCCATAGCCCCGCCTATGTGGCAGTGATTCAAAATCATCATAGATTTTCATCTGTGGTTTTCCACTAGAGTGAAAGCAAGTGCTTGGCAGGTATAAGTCGCATTTATACAGCATTGCTTTGTTTCTCGTGCTTGAGCTTGTCCCGCCATCGCTTAGTGAGTAGATTTTGATATAGTCTTTGCAGGTTTTTGGCGCACTTGGGGCGATATTTAGGGTTTTACTTTCTATTAGCCTTTTGTGTGCCCAGATTTGAAAGAGCGTGGCTACTTCTACACTTTTGCCATTTGGATACACAAAGCTATCTAAAGGGAGTTTTTCGCTATGCACGAGGGTAAAATCTTTTACGCGCTTTTTGGGGCTACCTTTGCCATCGCTATCAAACAAAGGTGGCAAGATAAACGCCACAAAATCCGCATAGCTTCCGTTGCCAAAATCGCTAGAATGATTGATAAATCGCAAGGCTAGATTACCTCGCAATCCAAAGGGAGGATTGCCTAGCACGATATATTTTTTGGATTTTTCACTAGATTCGCCCATTTTTGATTCTCTAGATTCGCGCTCTTTTGATTCACTATATTCGCCCACATTTGGTGCAAATCCCAAAAAATTCTCACACAAAATCTCATCATTTTTGTATTCCAAATCAATCCCGATTCGCTGCCCTTTTGGCATTAGCTCATAAAAGCTCAAATCCCCGCAACTAGGCTCAATAAAAGTGTATTGCACTAAATCGATTTTATGAATCTCTAAGAATTTGACAAAGCAATCATAGCAATATTTTGCCACTTCTTTTTTGGTAAAAAACTCATTATGTGAGCGAAAATCTATCTTTTGTAAGTCGTATTTATTGCCTAGCAAAAAGTTTAAATCATAGAGATATTCATTGGGGATTTTGTTCGTGGCTTCCCACCGCTTCAAAGTGCCTGTGTGGAGGAAAAGTTTTTGTGCGATAATTTCTAGGGAATGCTCTAAGCGTAGCTCGTTATAGACGGCGGTAGCGTTGATTTTGCCAGCTTTTGTGGTTAGATTTTTTTGAGCAGATTCTATCACTTCTATGCCTTATTTTTTGCTTTTTTGCAAAAACAAATTTTGTCCGCAAAATCTCATTGATTTGTTTTGATTTTGAAGTAATTTTACATTTTTTTACACAAATTGATACTTTCTTTTTTTATACTTCTGTCTTAGATTTTAAGCTTGCTTAGATTTTAGGCTTGGATTTTAGCCAAAAAATTAACTGCAAAATTTTTGGCTTACCTTGCAGAAATTTGCAAAAAATATTTAAGGAGTGCAAATGCCACACAAAGACACTACCAAAAAGCTCGCTCAAAAGCCCACCATAGAGCAAGCGTGTGATTTTTTGGCGCATTACTCAAGCGCGCTTCTTAGCAATGGCGCATACACTTCGCGTATCATCAAATGCACCGAGCGAATCGCTAGAGCGTGGGGCTATGAGGTGCATTTGACCGTGTTTTTAAAATACATTACCATAAATATCACTGACACCCAAAACTACGACAAAAGGCGCACACAAGTCATAAAAAACGCTCCCTTAAGCCTAAATCTCGCGCTTATCTCAAACCTAAGCGCACTAAGCTGGCAAATCCACGATGAGAAGCTTACCCTCCCCCAAGCACAGCAGTCTTATGACTACAATATCGCCCAAAAGCGACTATCCCCGATTTTGGGCGTGTTTATCATAAGTGTGGGCAACGCGGCGTTTTGTCGGCTTTTTGGTGGGGATTTGGGTGCATTGCTTTGCATATTTGCAGGGACTTTTGTGGGGATTTGGACGCGCATTTTTTGCCACAAAATCAAGCTAGATTCTCGAGCGCAATACCTGCTATGCTCTTTTATCGTGTCTTTTGTAGCTTATATCGGCGTGTGGCTAGGCATCACAGCCACACCTGATATAGCTATCGCAGGGAGTATCCTCTATCTTATCCCGGGTGCTCTTATCATCAACGCCTTTGTGGATATTATCCACGAAAACACGCTAATGGGGGTTTCGCGCACCATAAATATGGCAGTAGTGATGATTTGCCTTGCCGCAGGCGTGTTTATCACGCTTGGGATTGCTAAAATCAATATTTTATAAGGGGTTTGGTGGTGTTTTTGTGGGCTTTTAAAACGAGCGGATTTTATGTGTTTTTTAAACAAAACACACGCAAAAAGCACAAAAATGTTTAAGGAGTAAAAATGTTTGATTTCAATTTGCATAGCGACATAGCGAGCTTTTGGGCACAGCATACGGGGGTTTTGGCAATTTTACACACAGAGATTTTGCAAGGCTCATTTATGCAATCAATCATCGGGCATTTTATCTGCGCGTTTTTGGCGGGCTTTGGCTTTACTTATGGGCTAAACCCACCGCTTAAGACACTTGTGTGGAGCGGGATTTTTGCTTCTATCGGGCATATTTCGCGCTCCTCACTTATGGAGAGTGGAGCTCTTAGTTTTTCGGGAGCTAGCTTTGTGGCGAGCCTTTTTATCGGGCTGCTTGGCACATTTGTGGCTAAGCGTCTAAAAGCCCCTATCGAAGTGGTGATTTTCCCCGCACTTTTGCCTATGTTTCCGGGCAAATACGGCTACCAAAGCATCATCTCGCTCCTTGATTTTATCGAGCATAGAGATGATGCCACGCGCTTAGAGTATCTGCTAAGTTTTTTTGATAATTTTATGATTATGTTTTCTGTCTCGCTCTCGCTCGTAGCGGGCGTGCTAGTGGTGCTCTCAATTTTTTATGAACAAAGCTTTATGATGACGCGCGGAATCAAGCGACTAAAGATTAGAGAGCATTAAAGATTTTTAAAATTTAAAAGGTAACTTGCTCCTTGAGTGCAAAATTATCACAAAATCCAAATGCAAAATAAATGGGCACTTAAAGGAGTGGGTATTGTGAAGTGTAATATCATCACAATAAAATTATGTTACAATACAAATTCAATTCTAAATTAAAGGATAACTATGGCAACGACATTACTACAAGTGCGCATTGACGCACAGACAAAAAAAGAAGCAGACGCGCTTTTTAATGAGCTTGGGCTAGATACCAGCACCGCGATTCGCGTGTTTATCAAACAAGCCCTTAAAAAACGCGCGATTCCTTTTAGCATAAAGGCAAAGAGTAAAGAGGAGGAAGAAGCGTTTTATAGCCCCGAAAATGTGGCACAGCTAAAGCAAGGCTACAAAGAGCTAAAAGCAGGGCGTGGCATTGAAAGAGAACTAATCAATGCGTAAAGTCTTTTGGGATAATGCTTGGGAGCAGTATTTATATTGGCAAAGTATTGATAAAAAGATTTTAGACAAAATCAACACGATTATAAAAGACATTGAGCGAAATGGTGTGCTAAAGGGACTTGGTAAGCCCGGAGCGTTAAAGGGAGATTTAAGCGGTATGTATTCGCGGCGTATCAATGACAAACACCGCCTTGTGTATTTCACTGACAAAGAGTATATTTTTATCGTGGCGTGCAAAACGCACTATAAGGATAAATAAACTTGCTATTTTTGCAACTTTAAGTGTAATAACTTTGCAAAAAGCACAAAAATGATAAAGCCTTATTTCTCGCGTTAGTTGGTTTTGCTGCGGTGTAGTTTTAAATTTTAAAATGACAAAAATCCCAGAAGTGCTATTTTTGTCAAAATTTATTCAGGTTTGATAAAATATCGCTTGGTATCTGTTTTTGCTTTTATTGCCAAGCGCAGAAGCCAAATGAAGCCAAATGCAAAAGCCCCACAAAAACCAAGAAAGAGGCGCAAAAAGAAGCGCGGGGTGTAAAAAGAGCAATAAAGAAAACACGATAAAACACAACCCACAAAATAAGGAGTAAGGCGATGAAAAAGAATAAAGACGCGGGACTGCGAGATTTGCGAGATATTGTGCTTATCATAGCAGCTATATTGCTGATTGCTACGATGATTCACTATGACAAGGACAGGGGCTTGCACTTGGGGCTGCCTATCATCATCGAGCATAGCACTTGTGAAGCAAGCGCGGACGCAAGCCAAGCGAGCACGACAAATGCAAATGCAACCCCAAGCGCGACAACCCCTAAGCGATAAGGACTTAAAAGAATGCTAGCATTTCGCGCACTCAAACTAGAGGAGATAAACTCTATCTACGCACAAGAGGGCTTAGAGAAAAACGAGTTAAACACCTTTGCCAAAGTCTTTGGCGAGTATCACACAAATGCCCAAGCTAAGCTCGCCCAAATCAGCGCAAGCACCACCAAATACAGCGAGCGCAACATTGCAGGCAACGAGCTAGCGCGCTTTTTTGACGCGCTAGGATTTCAAACCCAAATCGACCAAGAAAGTGGCGCACAAAGCGTAAATAGCGCGATTGACTTAGCCCTTTTGCAAAATGACAGCGTAAAAGTCATAATCGAGGCAAAACTTCCAGAATCTATATCCAAAAGCAAGCAAATGTTTTCTCCCCAAAATCCCAACTGCAAGGCACTGCACGAGGCGATTTTATACTATTTGCGCGAAGTGGTGGATAAGCAAAATTTCAGCGTAGAAACTATCATCATCACGGATTTTACGCGCTTTTTTATCTTTGGCTACAAGGAGTTTGAGCGGCTCTTTGCCAAAAACGCCAAAATCAAAGATATTTTTGCCAAATACAAAAACGACACGAGCAATTTTTATGCAAAGGCACAGGGCATTTTGGATTTGCTTGATGATGAGATTTGCGGTGTGTGCGTGGATTTATCAAACCTAGCAGGGCTTACCAAAGCAACCTCCACGCAAAGCACAACCCCCGCACAAAGCACAAAAAACAAAAATCCAAGCCAAAACGCCACCGAAAACACCGCCCAAAGCCCCACACAAAACCTAGCCACAAGCACTATGCAAGCCCTCACCCCAAAGGGCAAAAAGTCCCTAGAAACCCTTTGCAAAATCTTTCACAAAGACTTCCTCTTTGGCGAGTTTAAGCAGAGCAATCCTTTAAGCCCGCGATTTTATAACGAGCTCTTATACATTTTGGGCTTAAGCGAGTATAAGCGCAGTGGCAAAATCCTAATCCTGCCTAGCAAAGAAAGCCTTGAGGGCGCAAACACCCTCTATCATCTCATCATCACTCAACTACAAGCCACCCACCCAAGCGAGGCGCAAAATCTAGACTTTGTGATGCAATACATTATCCTGTGGCTAAACCGCATACTTTTCTTAAAGCTCATCGAGGCAAACCTTGTGCGATTTAACGATGACAAAGCCCTAGCATTCCTAAACAAATCTAAGCTAAAGGACTATCAAGCACTCTCCCACCTTTTCTTTGAGATTTTGGCAAAGGAGCATAGCAAGCGACCAAAGGACTCTCCCCTAGCCTACCTCCCGCACCTAAATTCCAGTCTTTTTGAGCGACAGCCTTGCGAGGAGGTGCTAGAGATTTCTATGCTTGATAATAGCGCGGAGTTTTCCTACTATGCCACCACGCAAGTGCGCAAAGAGGGCAAAAGGCAAGCGGGAAAAGTAAATCTGCTAAGCTATATTTTTGAGTTTTTAGACGCCTTTGACTTTGGCAGTGGCGAAAGCGACACGAGCGGTTACAACGAGGGCGAAGATTCTAGAATTATCGAGCAAAAAGAGCTTATCAAAACAAATGTCTTAGGGCTAGTGTTTGAGAAGCTAAATGGCTATAAAGAGGGGAGTTTCTACACGCCAAACTTCATCACAAGCTATATGTGTCGCATTAGCCTAGAGCAAGTCATCTTAGAGCGATTTAACGAAGCAAATCCCAAGTGGAACGCTACAAGCCTAGCACAGCTAGCCGAGCTTATCCGCGATGAGAGAGAGCGCAAAGATGAGTTCAAAGCGATTTTGCGCGGGGTGCGTATCTGCGACCCAAGCGTGGGCAGCGGGCACTTCCTTGTCTCCGCACTATGCGAAATGATACGCATCTATCATTCCTTGCGACTAAGCGATGAACTCAACGAATACGAACTCAAAATCGATGATGATGAAATCATCATCGATGTGGCAAAAGACAAAGTATTTGACTACAAAAAGCCAACCAAGCCAAATGACAATAATCAAGCCGTGCAAAAATGCCTTTTTACCCTTAAAAAATCCATAATCCAAAACAACCTCTTTGGTGTGGATATAAATCCCAATTCTGTGGAAATCTGCAAACTACGCCTTTGGATAGAACTACTCAAAAATAGCTACTATCTCACTCAGGCAAGCGAGGGCTTTGATGAACACTTGCCAGAGAACTACCACCAAATGCAAACCCTGCCAAATATCGACATAAACATAAAATGTGGCAATAGCCTTATAAGTCGCTTTAGCCTGCAAGATAGCCTGCGACATATCCCAAATATCAATAAACAAATAAAAGACTACCAAAAGCTAGTGCTAGACTACAAGCACTCTAACCAAAGCGAACTCAAAGCAAGCAAAAAAGACATAGAATCTAAAATCGCAAACCTCAAAGAGACATTCAAACTCACACTAAAAGACCCCAAAACAAAGGCGAGCCTAGAAAAAGCTATCAAAAATCATATCCGCGATTTTGGTATGTTTATGCTTGATGATGAGAGTTTGCTAGATGGCATAGGTGGCTACACGGGCAATCTTTTTGATGATAAAAACCTAAGCGATGAGGAGCAAAAGCAAGCCGCAGCAAGCTATGCAAATATCAAATATCTGCGACACAAACTCGACTCCGCCCTAAGTGGCGAGGAGTATAAAAACGCGTTTGAATGGCGATTTGAATTCCCTGAAGTGCTAGATAGCAATGGCGACTTTATGGGGTTTGATTTAATCATTGGCAATCCACCGTATGGCAATCTAAACAAACTCATACAAAAACAAATCATAGAATCCGCGTTTCCACATTCTTATTTTGGCGAGATTAGCTCAAACTTCGCCGAGCTAGCGCACACACTCATTAAACAAAGAGCGCGTTTTAGTTTTGTTACAAGCTACGCGCTTTTGTTTTCGCTAGCACAAAGTGGGCTAAGAAATCTTTTGCACTCAAACTACAAATACATACAAATATCATCTTATGATAGAGACGGCTCTCCGCAGTTTGACAAAATGTCGCAAAGTGTGTGCATTCTCTTTGCGGATTCTAAAGCCCACAAGCAAAAAGCGGTTTTTAGGACAAGTAATTTTGTGCGTCAAAAAATCCCACACGAGGAATTAGAATTTAGCAATGTAGATGATTTATTGCTTATTGGTGATGAACTTGGCAAGGATTTTTCACAAAGGCATAGAGTGCCAAAAATCGGTTCTTTGAAGAATCTAGAGCTACTAAAATATCTTAAAAAATTGCCAAACAAACTTGGAAACTTCTTTGGTGGCGATGAGTGCCTATACATACGCACAAGCGGTAATTATTGGTATAACGCGTTTTTGGAGATTCCATATCAAAGCACGGAAATAAAGTCTTTTAGCGTGAGTAATAAATATTTTGTGTTTTGTCTTATCAATTCAAATGTGTATTATTGGTGGCTACGAATCTATGGGGACGGCAGGCATAATAACAAAGACATTATGGATAGTTTCAGGCTACCAAAAATGGAGCTAATAAACAAATATGATGATTTGTGGAAAGAGCTAGCATTAAGTCATTGGAATAAAATGAAAAGTGTATTTAACACGCAACACAACTTTTTTGCCACTTCGCAAATCAAAGATAGCGTGGATATTTTGGATTATCACATTTGCCTAAAAGTGCTTGGATTTGATATGAAAACCCTAACATATATTTGCGATTATGACAGCAATATAAGAGGCGGACTGAAGTGTGATTTTAAGAAATTGGAAAGAAAAATAAAGGACAAAAGGCGTGGCTAACCAAAGAAAAAATATTTTGCAACTTAATTGTAAAGAAGCTAAAAACTTTTTCTTGGAGGAAAAAAGCTATTGCAACTTTGATTTACCACCATACATAAATTTTGAACCCTTACTTAAAGCCATAGATGATAAAATTGAAAATAAACAAGATATTACTTTTAAAGCAATAGGTGGCACTAAGTCAAAAAATTTTGACAATGTTAATTATAAATTGTTTAATAATAAAAATGGGCGATACGATTGGCGTCCATTTGAACTAATAAATCCATTCATATATGTGTATCTTGTGCGAGAAATCACAAAGCAAAAAAATTGGGATTTTATACAAAATAATTTCAAAAAACTAAACAAAAATAATTTTATAAAATCTCATAGTATTCCTATTAAGTCACAAACTAACAGACCAAATAAAGCAGAACAAATTTTGGAATGGTGGGAAAAAATAGAGCAAGAATCTATAAAATATAGCCTAGAATTTGACTATTTATTTGATACCGATATAACAAATTTTTACCCCTCAATCTATACGCACTCCATTGCTTGGGCTTTGCATACAAAGAAAGTAGCAAAAGAAAATAGAGGACATAATGATGATTTGTTGGGCAATAAAATAGATGAGTATATTAGAAATATGTGCTACGGACAAACAAACGGCATTCCGCAAGGTTCTAATCTAATGGATTTTATTGCTGAAATAGTTTTAGTTTATATTGATAGTCTTTTGAGTAAAATTTTGCAAAAAAATAAAATTGACAAGAAAGATTTTAGAATAATTCGTTATAGAGATGACTATAAAATATTTGTCAATAATCCACAAATTGCGGACTTTATACTTAAAAACCTATCTAAAATTCTTGCAAAAACAGGGCTTAAATTAAATCCAAACAAAACAACAGCTTCACAAAATGTTATTCAAGGCTCTATTAAAAAAGATAAGATTGAATGGCTCTTTCTAGAATCAAACCTAAGAGGACAGACCACACTACAAAAACAACTTATTATGTTTCATAGATTTGCATTAGAGCACCAAAATAGTGGCACACTAAATAAAGTTTTACAAATACTTTTAAGTGATTTGCATAAATCTAAACAAAAAGATAAAAAGGTAGCTACAAACAAACTTTTTAAAACACGATTAGGCAAAGACACCTATGTTCTAATCGCCATTTTAGTGGATATTGCTTCACTTAATCCAAAAATATACCCTATTACTATGTCAATTTTAGGTTTTTTATTTGACAAAATTAAAAACAAGAAATTTATTGATAACACAATCCAAAGACTTAAAAGAATCAACAATAACGCTTATATGCAAATTTGGCTTCAAAGAGCCGTTATTAAATTGAACATTTCTAGCGAAAATTTTTTTGATGAACAAATATGTAAAGAGGTTGATTACATAAATTCACTCCCTAAAAATAAAAAACATCAAGTAGAATTATGGAATGTTAATTGGCTAAGTTGTAATGAGTTAAAAAATTTAATTAAAAAATATCCAATAATAGACAAATCAAAAATTGATAACCTAGAAAAATATACAAAACCAGACGAGATTAACCTATTTGGATACAATAAAATATCTTAAAAACATATCAAACAAAACCAACAAAAAAAGCCCAAAAATGTATTACAACCCGCCACATTACCCTAGAATTTTGGTAAAATCCTAACAAACCAACAGAAATGGAGTAGTTGAGTATGACACCAAGCGCAAGCGTCATTACCCAAGCACTAGAAAGAAACAATCTTTCACTAGAACATATAGCTAATTCTGTTTTTGGCAGTGGGGCAAGGGATTTTATCGCCTTTGTAAAAAATCCTAATAACTCAACACTTAATATCAAATATAGAGATTTGTCTAAAATAGCAAGCAAATTACAAATTCCTTTTGGCTATCTTTTTTTGGAAAAACTACCGCAAGAGAATATCAAAATACCTGAATTGCGCAGAAAAAACTTAAATTTGCCTATATCAAATACCTTAAAAGAAAGTGTAAAAAATAGTGAATATAAACAACTATGGTATAGAGATTACCTTATTTCAGTGGGTGAGAAAGAAAACTTTACGCAAAAATACAATAACAAAAACGATATTGTTGAATCCATAAAAAGGCTCGTTTCGTTTGAATCCTTGCCAAAAGACCCCTATAAGGCTATGCAAAAACTTATAGACAGGCTACAAAATAATAATTTTTTGATTTTTATTGCAAGTAGCATAGATAGAAAAAAGGGCACAAAAATAGAAATAGAGGATTGTAGGGGATATTGTTTGTATGACAGCTACACACCTGTAATATTTCTAAACAACGCTGACTCATATCGTGGTAAAATTTTCACTATTCTGCACGAACTAGCCCACATTTTATGTGGGGAGAATGGAATTACAACCAATGATAACCAACATTCAAAAATAGAAAAATTTTGCAATGAAATTGCTAGCGAAATTTTGATTCCAAAGAAGTTTATCTTAGAAAAATGGGATAAAAATTTGAAAATAAATGAAAATGCAGAATTTATAGAAAAAGAGTGCTTAGCAAGCAAGGAGGCAATCGCTACAAAAGCGATAAATTTAAAAATTATTTCTAAGAAAGATTACGATAAATACAGAGAATATCTAACAAATCTACCTAAGAAAAAGTTTTTTGCCCGCAACGATAAGCATAAAACCCCTAGAAGAATTATCAAGGAAAATAGTGCAAATTTTACAAGGGCGATTGTAACTCAAACATTAAACAACAATTTAGACTTTAATACTGCTATGGACTATCTGGGGATAAAAGAAATGAAACATTTTGACAACATAAGAAAAGAGCTAAAAATATGAAAAAATATTTATTTGATACAAATTTCTTTTTAGATTCAGACTTGCGGTATTATAATCATACATTTTTTGCTGAATTTTGGAACTTGATGCAATATTTAAGCAAAAAAGATTCTTTTAGAAGCATTAGAAAAGTAAAGAAAGAACTAATGGCGAAAGAGGATTGGGTTAGCAAGTTTATAAAAAACTTACCACAAAAATTCTTTATTGATGAAACAAAATATATGGAATCCTATATAGAAGTTATCAAGCATTCACAAAATCTTAGTGTTAATAATTTAGCAAAAGAAAAATTTGCTGATGAGAATAAGGCAGATGCTTGGCTTGTGGCTGTTGCTTTGAAAAATAAATACACGATAATAAGCAATGAAAAATTTATAGATAACAAGGAAAGAAAACATATAAAAATCCCTAGAATCTGCAAAGAATTAAAAATAGAATGTATGGATATTTTTAATTTTATAGCCGAAAACAAGTTTGAATTTAGCGTTAAAAAACCTAAAATACTACAAGAAGTTTTATTTGATACTGATTGATACTCTGCGCTTTGTCATACCAACTCACACGCCCTTACACCTTTTATCATATTGACTGACACGCTTTTACCCCACATAGAAAGCGTTGTAAGCAAGCCTTTTTGTCATACTTAAGCGCAAGCGAAGTATCTCATCAAATCATCGCAGAGATTTTTCGCATTCTTACAAATATTCAAAATGACAAGATAGGGAAATCTATAACAAAAGTGCGGAATACAAAAATAACGAAACACACAATACAATAGAGAAATTTCACTCCGCTCAACATAGCAAAAACTCCCACCAAACAAACCCCCAATCGTGGAATAAAATTATGCTACAATACGCGAAGTTTAATGGCAAGATAACTACACAAATCACGCAAAAATATACAAATATAAGGATTTTTTTGCAGGCACAAAAATTTATCAAACTTTTTTCACAAGCAAGGCTAAATGGTTATACTAGCCCACAAGAACACGAGGAAAATCTCGCTCTAATTGGCACAATATCACGCAAAATAGGTATTTTAGAAATCATATTGCGCAATAGCATTGATGAGATTATGCAAGCACAAAATCCAAAATGGCTACAATCTCTGCCACAAGATTTTGAGCTAAAAAAGGATAAAAACGAGCAAAATCCAACGCGCGATAAAATCATTTCTATGCAAAGTTTGGGTTTTTGGGTGCGAGTGGTAGAGCACTATAAAATCCACAATCAAGTATTTGGCAAGGATTTTTTGGATAATTTAGATTTGAAAAAATATTGTGCGAAAAATCCGCACCATTTTTACAGCACAAGCATAATGCGTCATCACAAAGTAAGTGCGATTATCCAACTTTTTAGACTTATTAGAAACCGCGCTTTTCACTTTGAAAATCTCTACAAAATTACGCAAAATGGTTATCCTAGACTAAATGTAAAAATACAAAACAAACACAAAGAAAAGGCATACATAGCCATAAAACCAAGTAAAATCACGGTGTTTCTTGATGATTTAATCACAAATTTTGATAAAGATTTGATAACTTACGCACGCTATAACGAGAATATAAAAAACTAAGAAGCTAAATAGGATTGAATAGAAGTGGGGACAAGTGCCCCCTAGAAAACAAGCGGATTATAACACAAAAAACACTTGGTAAAAAGAAAAAGTCCATATTTTTGTTAAAAATATTCAATATTTTTACTCGCATAGTGAGTTATTCTAGCCACTAAACAAACGCCTTTTTTAAAATTTAAATTCTAGAAAAACCAAAAATCCGCAAACATAAATCCGCGCCAAAAACTTGCGCTAAGTCTAAAACCACCAAACAAAAATCCGCACAAAACCCCCTTACAAAAACCACCGCCAATACAGCATTGCAAAGGCAATCAGTAGCACGATACCCACCCCGCTTAGCACGATACCGAAGCGAAACATATCCCAGATTTTTATCCCACCCTTGCTAAAAACAATCGCATTTGGCGGTGTAGAGATAGGAAACATAAAGCTAAAGCCCACGCAAATCGTGGCGATAAGCATCACAAGGCTTTGCATTTGCGCGTCCAAAAACCCCTTCGTGCTCGCAAAAATGATAGAGAGCAAAATCGCAATGAGTGCCGTAGAGCTAATAAACATACTTAGCACGAGCACGAGCAAGCACAAAAGCAGGATAAACACGAGGATTGGCAGGCTTGAGAGATAGCTAAAAATCGGTGCAAACGCGCTGCCTAAGTGCATTTCAGAAATCGCCATAGCCACGCAAAACCCCGCACCAAACAAAAAGTTAATCTCATAGGGAATCTGTTTAGAATCTTCCCACTGCAAAAATCCAACCTTTGGCACAAACATAAGCAAGCCAAAAAAGAGCAACACGACATTTTCATTTAGCCCTAGCCCGTCATAAAAAGGCTTTATAGGGGAATTTAGCAACAGCAAAATAAGCAAAAACGCAAGCATAACAAGCAACCGCTTATGCGCGAAACTTACCCCGATTTCTTTAAACACCTCGATTTGAAGTGTCTCATTTGGCAAGCCAAAAGAGAGGACTTTCACCATTGCATAAAGCATACAAATCGTAAGCGGGAGCATCATCATAATCCAAGTCATAAAGCCAATCCCCTCAAATCCCACAGTCTCCAAAAACCCGATAAATATGAGGTTTGGCGGTGTGCCAATAGGCGTGGTAATCCCGCTAATGCTCGCTCCAAACGCCACACTAAGCAAAAATCGCGTCTTTAGCACGACATCTTTTGACACAGATAACGCCACAGGGATAAGCAGCAGGGCGACTGTGGAGTTTGAGAGCGCACTACCAAGTGCGACACTTGCCACGCCAAGCGCGGTTATTACGCCTTTTGGTGTGGGTGGGAAGTGGCTTAAGAATGCTTTTGCGATTATGCGGTGAAGCCCGATTTTTTCCACCGCAGTGGCGAGCATAAACCCGCCCAAAAACAAAAAAATGATAGGATTTGCGTAATTGCTCGTAGCGGATTTTACATCGAGGATTCCAAAAGCGGGGAAAAGCACGATAGGCAGGAGCGAGACAATGCCAAGTGGCAGGGCTTGGTTTGTCCAAAGAATGATAAGCAAGCAAAGAATCCCCATAAACGCGCCCACCTGCGCACTCGCATCAAAATAATAAATGCTAATAAGCGCACTTATAATCGCACAAAGCAGGGCAAAAATAAGCCCAAGCGAGATAGCAAACGCACCTTTGAGGGCGAACTTCGCGCTATGCTCCAAATGCGTGTGTCTTTTTGAGTGCCACCTAAAGTGCATACTACTCCTTTCTTAAGGACGAGATTTTATAAATTTTGTGAGAATTCCACAAATTGCCAAAAGGATTGCAGAGCCTGCCATTACCGCGCTTGTGCATATAAAAATATCTCCAAGCCCTGTAAGTGGCGATACAATCCCACCAAAAGCAAAAAGTGAAAATCCAAGAACCGCAGAGGCGTTGCCCGCGTTTTTGCGCTCCATTTCCATTGCTAGCGCGGTGGCTGAAGGCAAAATCATACCTAGAAAAATAAGCGTGAGCACGACACTTGATTCTAAAATCCACATATTGCCGTGCCAAAGCACGATTGCGCTTGTGGTAAGTCCTAGCACAAAAAACCCCATAATGCCGACTTTTAATGCCTTGCGCTCGCTTTTAAATAATGGCGTAACACTCGCGCCAATGGTAATCCCTAACGCCGCAGCACCAAAGCAAAATCCATATTGCAATTCGCTTAGCCCAAAATGCCCCTCAAAAATAAAAGAACTCGAGGAAATAAAACTAAACATAAACCCCATAGCAACGGCATTTATCGCCGTATAGAGCATAAAAGCGCGATTTTTTGCTATAGATAAAAATGAGAAGCTCTCATAGATTTTGCCCTTTAGGCGGTTTTGTGATGGCAGGCTTTCGCGGAAGAAAAATACAGCGATTAAAAGTGCCAAACCAATGCCAAATAACGCCACAAAAATTCCGCGCCAATCGGTGAATTCAAGCATTATCCCACCAAGCACAGGGGCGCAAATAGGCGCAAGCCCGTGTATTGCACCAAGCATTGCGTAAAACTTCGCTAATTCCTCCCCAGCGAATAAATCCGCCACCACAGAGCGCGAAATCACTACACCACCGCTTGCAGAGATTCCCTGTAACAAGCGAAACCCGACAAAAGAGCCAATATCCCAACTAAAAATACACGCAACCGTGCTTAGCACAAACAAAACGAGTGAGATAACAAGCACGCGTTTGCGCCCATACATATCACTTAGCGGACCCATAACAAGCTGCCCTAGCCCTAGCCCCAAAAGCGAGCAAGTGATAGAGAGCTGGACATAGGTTTTGCTTGAGTGAAAAAGCTCTTGAATCTTTGGCAAAGCGGGCAGGTAAAAATCCGTAATAAAAGGACCAAAGGCACTTAAACACGCAAGCACGATGAGTAAATAGGCTTTAGAATTGCGTGCAAGTGTGGCTTGGCTAGAATCTGCATTCATATTTGGAGGTGTGTTTGGCATTGTGTTTCCTTTATTACTTTTAATCTTTTTGTGGTTTTTTTTGAATCGTTTGAAGTTTTTGTATTTTTTGCCACATTTTTTTTTAACCAAAATAAAAGCCTATAAAGTGGAATTATACCAATTTTTTGGATTCTTGCCAAAATCTAGCAAAATCTCCAACTATATGTAGCACTTGTAGTGCTGTGGTGCTAAAAAAATATAAAATCTAGCATTTTTAACCAAAATGTAAGGCTTAAGCGATATAATTATGCGAAATTTTATACAAGCAACAAAATTCACACAAATACATTTTTGAGACAAAAAATAGTTAAAGATGAGATAAAAAAGGAAATAAGTGGAGACACAACAAATTAGTTTTAATGATTTGGGGCTAAAAAAATCAGTCCTAAAAGGCGTGGAAGCTGCGGGATTTGGCACGCCTAGCCCTATTCAATCCCAAGCGATACCAGCCGTGCTAAAAGGAGGCGATGTCATCGCCCAAGCCCAGACAGGCACAGGCAAAACCGCAGCCTTTGTCCTCCCCATCTTGCACAACCTAAAAAATAACGGCGAAATCGAAGCACTAATCATCACTCCCACTAGAGAGCTTGCCATACAAATCAGCGATGAGGCATTTAAGCTAGGTAGATTTTGTCGCACTCGCACGATATGCGTCTATGGAGGGCAAAATATCAAGCATCAAATTAGCTTTTTGGATAAAAAACCACAAATAATGATAGCCACGCCCGGACGCCTCCTAGACCACTTGCAAAACAACCGCTTACGCAACTTCTCCCCTAGAATCATCGTCCTTGATGAAAGCGATGAAATGCTTGATATGGGGTTTTTGGATTCTATTGAGGAGATTTTTTCATACTTGCCCGAAGAAATCCAAGTGTTGCTTTTTTCTGCGACTATGCCAAAGCCTATCCAAGAGCTAGCTGACAAACTCCTAATCAACCCCACCAAAATCAAAATCGCACCCGCAGAAGTAACCAACCACGACATTACCCAAAAATACTATGTCATCAACGAAAACGAGCGCAATGAAGCCATAATACGACTGCTTGATACACAAAACCCCACTTCATCAATCATCTTTACTCGCACCAAAAAAGAAGCGGACAATCTAAATGAGTTTTTGCACGCGCAAGGCTATGATTCTGTCGCCTTGCACGGGGATTTAGACCAGAGGGCAAGGAGAGAGGCGATAAACGCATTTAAAGGGCGAAATACCGATAAGAAGCGCGTGCCTATCCTTGTAGCCACCGATGTAGCAAGTCGTGGGCTAGATATTAGCAATGTAAGCCACGTGTTTAATTACCACATTCCACTAAATCCCGAAAGCTATATCCACCGCATAGGACGCACAGGTAGGGCAGGCAAAAAGGGTGTGGCTATCACGCTAGTAAGCCCACTAGAGTATAGAGAATTGCAGAGAATCCAAGATGATGTCGGCTCAAAGCTAGAACTATTTGAAGTGCCTATCGACCCAGCACAAGGGCTAAACAAACTCTTAGAAACAAAGATTTCAGATGAGGCTATCGAAGCGTATTCTCGCATAGGCAAAGAAATTGAGCTAAGTCAGCTATGCTTAAAGCTACTTACGCATTATCTAAGCAAAACCACGCCAGAAATGCCAAAATTCCCTCAAATGACAGAATCTAAAGATTCCAAGCAAAAAAAAGATTCTGCTAGCAAATCTCGTTACAAACCAAGCCATACCAAAAATCGCCACAAAACAAACCATAGAAATCCTAGTGAGCGCACTAGCTCAAATAGACACTCTAAACACAAATAGCTTTACACGATAAAATCAACAAACCCTGCAAAAAGGAGTAAAAATGGCACTAAAAGAATCTAGCTACATTTGGAAAAATGGCAATCTTGTGGCGTGGAAAGACGCCACCACGCATATCCTAAGCCACACTATTCATTATGGAAATGCCGTGTTTGAGGGCACAAGAGCATATATGACGCCAAAGGGACTAGCGATTTTTCGACTTGATGAGCACTGCAAAAGGTTGTTAAATTCTGCAAAAATTGTGCGCATACATTGCCCATATAGCCTAGAGGAGCTCAAGCAAGCCCATATTGACTTGCTAAAGGCAAACAAGGCTGATTACAAAGGCAATGTCTATATTCGCCCATTTATTTTCTTGGGCTATGGCGTTATGGGCGTGTATCACGCAAACGCACCTGTGGAAACAGCAATCGCTGCGTGGGAGTGGGGCGCGTATCTTGGCGAAGAGGGCATAAATAATGGAATCAAAGTCAAAATGAGCTCTTTTGCACGCAATTCTGTCAAAAGCTCGATGGGCAAGGCAAAAGCTGCGGCAAACTACCTAAACTCCCAAATGGCAAAATACGAAGCGATTGCTTGTGGGTGCGAGGAGGCATTGCTACTTGATGAAAACGGATTTGTAAGCGAGGGAAGTGGCGAGTGCTTTTTCATCGTGCGCGATGGCAAGCTCATCACCCCTCCACACGACTACACTTTGGAATCTATAACCCAAGCCACCACCATAGAAATAGCGCGTGATTTGGGCTTAGAAGTTATTGAGCGCAATATCACGCGTGATGAAGTCTATATCGCTGATGAGGCGTTTTTCACAGGCACGGCTGCAGAGATTACACCTATACGCGAGGTGGATTTCTATTCCATAGGCTCGGGCAAGGCAGGCAAGATTACAAAATCCCTCCAAGCCGAGTTTAACAAAATCATCAATGGTGAGAATCCAAAATACGCGCACTATCTCACTTTTATTGACTAAAGCAAAGTTGCGACAAAAATTACAGAAACGAAAATCTTAAGCGCAACTACAAGACAAAATCTAAAAACTTAAGGAGAATCAATGCCGATTGACTTAAACGAACACCTAAAACGCAAAAATGCCAACAACGGCTCAAGCCAAAATAGCGAAAATCCACAAAATCGTGGAAATGGCTCAAATAACGACAGAAATAACCAAGACAACGATAAAAACAAGTCGCCTTTCCCACCAAATTTTAATCCCAATTTCAACCTCCCTCCAAATCTGCTAAGCTCTCGTTTTGTAACTTACGCAATAGTGGGAGTAATCGCTGTGTTACTATTTGTAATGGCGCGTCCATTTGTGGTGGTAAATTCTGGCGAAACAGGCATCAAAGTAACGATGGGTGCATACGACTATGACCATCCTATGAAGCCGGGATTGCACTTTTTTGTCCCTATTTTTCAAGATGTCATCATCATCGACACAAAAGTTCGCACGCTAAATTTCTCTAGCACAGAAGATATGGGCAATGTCGGCAAAAATCAAAGCATTTTGCGAAATGGAGCAATCAATGTAATGGACACTAGCGGTATGACAATCTCTATTGAACTAACCGTGCAATATCGACTAGATGAAGCCAAAGTGCCTTTCACTATCGCAAACTATGGGACTGCGTGGGAACAAAAACTTATAAACCCCGTTATCCGCGACATCGTGCGAAGTGCGGTGGGAAAATACCCCACAGAAGAGCTACCCACCAAGCGTGATGAAGTAGCAAGCCTTATTTACAATGGCTTCAAAAACAGCATAGATTCTGTGCCAAATCAACCTGTGAAGCTAGAATCTATCCAGCTGCGTGAAATCGTCCTGCCCGAAGAAGTCAAATCGCGAATCGAGGGTGTAGAGCTAGCAAAAAGAGATGCCCAAAAAGCAAAAGAGGAAGCAAACGCCCTGCGTGAGAGGGCAAAAGGTAAAGCCGACTCACTAGAAATCGAAGCAAAAGGGCAATCCCAAGCAAACCGCCTTGTAAATGATAGCCTTTCCCAACGGCTTTTAGAACTGCGACAAATCGAAATGCAAGGCAAGTTTAATGAAGCATTGAAAGAAAATAAAGATGCTCAAATCTTTTTGACACCCGGTGGAGCAGTCCCAAATATTTGGGTAGATAGCAAAAGTAAGCAGCAAAACGCAGTCATTAGCAAGTAAGACTACATTTTTGTGGCTACATTTTTGCTACCTGCGCAGTGGTGAGTTTTATAAGTTTTTTTGCAAAATCAGTTTTTGCAAAAAAACTGTGCCAAGAAAAGCACATTTCTAGCAAAAAGTGTAAAAACTTGGCAAAATCAATAAAGGCGAATCAAAGGCAAGCAAAGGAAAACAATGCCACAAAACACCAAAATCCAAAAGATTCTCTCGCTTTTTTCGTGGGATAGCTCGCCACTTATCCCCGCAATCGCTCAAGATAGCGACACCAAAGAAATCCTAATGCTTGCTTTTATGGATAAAGAAGCCCTAAATCTCACTCTGCAAAGTGGGCAAATGCACTACTTCTCTCGCTCCAAAAATCGCATTTGGCGCAAAGGCGAGCAAAGCGGGCATATACAAATCGTGCAAAAAGTCCTTATTGATTGCGACAATGACGCACTTGTTTTTATTATCAAGCAAAAAGGTGCTGCTTGCCACACAGGACAAAAAAGTTGCTTTTTTAGAGAGATAGATTTCATATCCACAAATCAAGCAAAACCACCAAAATCAAACCTAAGCTATGGCATAATTGATGACTTATACCACACACTTTTGGAGCGCAAAAGTGCCGACCCAAGCACTTCTTATACTGCCTCTCTCTATGCCAAAGGTGTCGACACAATCGCAAAGAAAATCATCGAAGAAGCTAGCGAAGTAGCCCTCGCCCTAAAAGACTTCCAATCAGCAAGTCCCAAAAAAGATTGCAAAAAAAACACCAAAGAAGCAAAAAAATCCAAAAAAGACTCTACCGATAAAAGCCTACAATCCCACCTTATCTATGAATGCGCTGATTTGCTCTACCACAGCCTTGTCGCTCTAGCAAAGCACAATATCCACCCCGAGCAAGTGAAATCCGAGCTAGCAAGGCGATTTGGAATCGGTGGCTTAGTAGAAAAAGCAAGTCGAAGTGCTAAATCTAGCGCAAAATCTAAAAAATCTAGCACGCAAAAAATAACAAAATCAAAAACACCCAAAGCAAAAAGTCAAGCAAAATCTCACAAAACAACCACGAAAAACAAACAAAAAAGCAAAATAAAGGATAAGTAATGTATCCTCCACTATCTTTCACGCCGCTAAAGGCTATGCTTCTAGCCTCGCTTGATAATATCACATTTGCCGAAATCGGCGTGTTTATGCTCTTTTTCCTAGTTTTTACTTTTTGCTTTTTTTTATCGCTTATTTTTTGGGGTTTTAGACGCATTCTTTTTGTGTTTTTTCTTATTGAAACGGGAATTTTGCTTGGCATTCCTTATGGGATTTCTGCCGTATCTCAAAAAATAATCTATCCCATAGAAGTGCGATATGACAAATTTCGCCCATTTGTGTATACTACGGGGTTTAACTACGACATAGAAATCACAAGCAAAGCAAAGCTACCACTAAAGAAATGTTTTCTTACGATTATCCCAAAGCGTGAGGGGGCAAATATCCTGCCAAAGCCTAAAAATCTCGCCTTACTAGATTCTAATCAAGCAGATTCTAGCCAAATAGATTCCACTCAAGCAGATTCTCTCCAAGCCGATTCTCAAACAGATTCTAGCCAAATTGATTCTAATGACAAAAAATCTAGCCAAGATAATGAACAATCTAATCAAACCAACGAACAATCTAGCCAAGCACAAAACCAAGATTTCGCTAATAAACAAAAAGAATCTAATGATTCTAGCGAGGCAAAATCTTCGCAAGAGCCACAAGAAAAACCAACGATAGAATCGCAAGAAGAATCAAACGCGGAGCAAAAGCAAGATGCAAAATCAAGTCCTACCAAACCCACAGAGCAAAACACACAAAAGCCACCCAAACAGCCCAAGCCACCCTCACAATACGCACTCAAAGCCTACAAAATACTTGACTACATAATCCCACTTGATGCGTTTGTGGAAGTGCTAGAGCTAGAATCCCCTCTAAAATACAACAAAAAAGTGCGCTGGCAAGGAATCATAAGGGACTATAAATACGATGAGAACTTCGGTGCACAAGTCAGTTGCCATTAGCCAAAAACTTTTATCGTGCGATTTTTTACACAGCATTTTGCAAAGCCCTTAAGAATGACAAAAAAAGTAATAAACAAAAAACAGAAAAAGTTAGAAAGTCAATCAAACTTTAAGCACGATTCTAAAAAAGCACTTACCATAAAGCAAAGAAGTCATATAAAAGAAAGAGACAAGATTCACAGATAGAAGTAAATTTTTGCAGAAGTAAAAAACTAAACCCACTCCACCAAACTCCCTCACGCTAAAGATAAGGCTTCAAAGCAAAAACAAAAGCCCTAGCCCCTCCTTAAAAAATCATCAAAAACAAAGCCTTCAAATCCCCCTCCAAAAATTACCTAAAAATAAAGCCCAAGCGTAACTGCGACTTGGTGTTGCCAGCCACCGCGCACACTACCGATGACTTTTGGATTTTGAGAGGATACATCTAGTCCCACACTTAGCGGTAACACAGGAATATCAAAATTGATTCCATAGTTTATCGCTGCAGTGTCCTCATAGCCGATTTTATCAAAGCGAGAGTAGCTCCCACCGATATAAGGGATAAATCTCCACACTCTATATCCTAGCAAGCCACCCACTTGCAGATTACCAAAGCCATTTGCTTTGTTTTTATCAAATACATAGTTATACTTCACCATTGGCGCGATTGTCAAGCTACCGCCTAGCCACACGCGAGCATATCCACCTAGCAAAAACGCATTATTTAGCGCACTACCGTCGTGGACATTAGCTCCCGCAGACACGCCTATATCGGGGTTGATTTTGAAGCTGCCTATACCTAGTGCGCTAGCACTATTTGTGAGCATACCCGCCAGCAATGTAGAGCAAGCGAGATATTTTCCAAATCGTTTTGCACTTTCGCTTATGCTTTGCTTTTTGCATATTGCCATTTCGTTTTGTGTAGATTGTTGTTTCATTTTGTCTCCTTTTGGGATAAATTTAGCCCGCACTATACCAAGCAAAATTTAATACAAAAATAACGACTTCAAAATCAATACATTGCTTGATTTACAAAGCTAAATCTTATCCACCACAACAGCAGTTTGCCATTTATATTTACAAAAACTACAAGCAAAACTTATAGCCTATCCCCCACACAGATTGCAAAAACTTTGGCTCTTTTGCATTGTCATTTAGCTTTATGCGGAGGTTGCGGATATGCGTGTCTACATTGCGCAGTGAGCTATCATCGTGTATGGTAGAAATCGTATTTGCGATAGATTCTCGGCTTATGGGGTGTAGGCGGTTTTCGATAAGAAGCGCAAGTATGTCAAACTCCGTATTTGTCAAATCAAGAAGCGCACCATCTAGATGAACTTCTCGCTTTTGAGTATCTATGCGTAAAGGACCAAAGGCACTTTCTTTTGGTTTTAGTCTACGAAGTAAAGCATTTATACGAGCGATAAGCTCCACAGGCTCATAGGGCTTTGATAGGTAGTCATCAGCCCCTTTGTCAAAGCCTTGTATTTTGTTGTAAATATCGCCACGAGCCGAAGAGATAATGATAGGGATTTTACTCTCTTGTCGCAACTTTTTGCACAGCTCCAAGCCGTCCATTTGTGGCAATCCCAAATCAAGTATCACTAGTTCTATGCCATTTCGAGATTCTTTGATGATTTCTAGCCCCTCTAGTGGAGAAGCAGTAGCTATCACTTCAAAATTTGCTTGCTCTAAATAAGTCTTAATAAGTCCTTGTATTTCTAAATCATCTTCGATAAGCAGGATTTTGCTCATTTGATTGCTCCTTGATAGTCAAAAATATTTCGCACTTGAGCCCGACCTCAAGCGACCTCGTAATTATAATAAATGTTCGTTAAAAATTCTATTTTTTAGATAAAAAATAGTGAATCTATCAAGCAAAATCTACTTCCTAGCTCAAATCTTGCCCTAAGTAAAAACCCTAAAACTCATACCTTACCCATATAAAGCTATGGCTTCTATCATCAGTGCGTTTGGGAGTGGATTTTGTTGTATCCTCACTGCTAGCACCAGCTACGCCATTTATGCTACCACTACCATTTGAGCCCACGCGATAGCCTGCTTTGGTAGCATCTCTTAGCCACTCTAGCTTCACGCCCACGCTAAGCCCACCGCCAAGCGCATAAGAGAAAGAGCCCGCGATAGAAGCCTCCTCACTTCTCCTAGAATCACTATACCGAGAAATAAGATTCCAGCTAAATCTATTATCAAAGTGCTTCCCGCCCACAAACACAAATGGCGTAATCGCATCTTTGCCAATCATATCGCTGATATTTCGCCCCAAGTCATACGCCGTAGTAGTCCACAAATCCAAGCTCAAAGGATTGCCAATAGTCCCTATGTAAGCGTTTGCATTGCCAAAGTTTTTATACAGTCCAAGCCCGAAGTTGTATTGATTTATATCAAATCGCTGCTTGATATATAGTGTCTGCGCTTCCTTGCCTACCAAGTCGCCATAGCGATAGTTTCCAACCACGCGCGATTCGTGAAGTGGATTCATAAAATGCACGGTGGTTTGGGAGCGAAATCCCTTGCCATCAAAATCTCTTTTGCTATCATATCTAGCCTCAATGATTGGGGCTATATAAGTGCCTTTTGAGAAATACACCGCTGGGATAATATCAAGTCCCAAAAAGCTATATGTCGCTTTGAATGCGTGGATTCCGTTGTGGATAAATTTACCACTGTTATCAACATATCCGCGTGGGGCATAAAAATCCACTAGCCACTGCCCATACGCAAACGCCCTGCCATAGGAGCTAAACCACCACAATTTGAGATTGCCTAGATTTAGCCCCACCTCAAAGCCCTGCGTATAGCCACTCATATATTCCGCACTTGACTCATATCGCCCGCCTTTTAGATAAAATCCACTTTTTGCACCTAGCTTTAGCTCATAATCCAAGTATGCGTTATTTACCACATAATAGTGTCGCTTTACGCTACTTTTTCCTTGTAAGTCAAATCCCTCCCACATTCCTATGTATTCATTCATCACGCTTCCTGTGCCACCGGGATATGGCTCACTACTAGAGTCATACACAAGCGCACCCGCAGTTACGCTAAGCCCTGCTTTTAGCGTTTGGATTTGGGATTTTAGCTCGCTTTTTAGCCCAAAGCTACCCACCATAGCACTAAAGCTATCGGTTGGGTATTTTCCTAGATTAGCATCTATGCTTTGGTTGTTAAACCCGATTTTGCTAAAGCTCTCCACCCAGCCTGTGTAGATAAGGCTAAATTTTTCTCCCTCCACGATAGAAGTGGGCTTTTTGACTGGCTTTGTATCCGTATCCTTACTAGAATCTTTACTAAAGCTAGGTTTTTGACTAGAATCACTAGAAGACAAATCTAGGCTAGAATCCGTGCCAAAATCTTTGCTAGAATCTAGGCTAGATTCTGCATTATCGCCCGTGTAAGAATTTGCTTCACTAGATTGTGGATTTGATTGTGCGCTAAATTGCAGGCTAGATTGAGAGTTTGATTGCGCATTTGAAAGTGGCTCTCCAAACGCAAAGCAAGCCAAAAAAAGACTTCCAAAAACTACACTATTTTTCGCGTTTTTACTTGCGCTTATTGGCTTTATTTTTTCTCTTGCTTTTTTGCTTGAGATTGTCTTATGCCCTTGCATTTTCTTAGCTCCTTTGGTTTTTCTTTTAAAAGTAGTGTGATATATTATTGTATTTTTTGTTAAGATTCACAAATTTTTGCGCTTTTAAGTTGATTTTGGCTACAATCCGCTAACAAAATCCACCCAAACACTTATCAAATCCACACCAAAAAGAGAATGTAGATGAAAACTCCTGCTAGCTCCGCCTTTGATTCCACTAGCGATTGTGCCACAAAACCCGCACAAAATCTCGCAAGCTACAAACAAGCAATAGCCGATTTTGAAGCGTTTTTGCAAGCGCAAAATCCTAGCAATATTTTTGACGCAAAAGAGTGCAAAAAGCACTCTAGCCTGCAAAACTACACTCCTCAAAATTCTAGCCACAAAGATTCTAGCTCAAAAAATTCCACTTCGCCAAATTCTACCTCGCAAGATTCCACCTCCCATTACTCCACCTCACAAGATTCTAGCCCTAGCTTTTTACCACCTGATTTTCACCCGCATTTTTTGCTAGCCTTTTGGGAAATGCTACTAAATGGTGGCAAGCGATTCCGTCCAAATCTCTTGCTAGCCGTAGTCGATGGGCTAAACCCTATACTAAATAAAAACGCCTTTTTGCCCGCACTCGCACTAGAGTGCCTGCATACTTATTCGCTTATCCACGATGATTTGCCAAGTATGGATAACGCACCTTTGCGCAGGGGACACCCCACGCTTCACACCTCTTATGATGAAACTACGGCGATTTTGGTAGGAGATGGGCTAAACACCTATGCGTTTTATCTGCTTAGCAAGTGTGTGCTACCACCTAGCGTGGCTATATCACTTGTGCGCGAACTAGCTGTGAGTGGCGGGCTAGAGGGAATGATAATCGGGCAAGCACTTGACTGCCACTATGAAAACCAAAAACTAAGCCTAGAAAAACTCCAAACAATCCATATCCACAAAACCGCAAAACTCATCGCCACAAGCCTAAAAATGGGCGCGATAATCGCCAATGCACCAAGCGAACTAATCGCCAAGCTAGAATCATTCGGGCTAGAGTTAGGGCTGTTTTTTCAAGTGAGAGATGACATCATAGATGCAGTGCAGGATAGCACCCAAGCGGGCAAAACCACACAAAATGATAGTGCCAAAAATAGCTATGTAAATCTGCTAGGCTTAAGTGGCGCAAGACAAAAGCTAAATGAGCTAAAAGATAAGCTAGAATCTAGCCTAGATTCTTTTCCCAAAGGCATACAAAAAAACCTTAGATTTTTGCTAGCAGAGTTTTTTAAAGAAATCAAATAAGCTATTTGCAAAATCACTTCATAAAATTTCTTACTTTTAAGGAGGCACAATGCCAAAAAACGCTTCAAAAAATACAACAAAAAATACTTCAGGCAAAACGCACACAAAAAATATTTTGCTTACCAATGATGATGGGTTTGACTCACTAGGACTTCTTGCGCTAAAACAAGCCCTAAGCCCACTAGGACGAGTAATAGTAGTCGCCCCTGCGCGTGAAAAATCCGCCTGCGGACACGGACTAACTATCACAAAGCCACTCACGCTACACGAAGTAGAATCTTCATTTTACAAGCTAGATGACGGTGCGCCATCAGATTGTGTATATCTCGCGCTAAACACACTCTATGACAATCCGCCAGATTTAGTCGTATCAGGCATAAATATCGGGTGTAATATGGGCGAAGATGTAACCTACTCGGGAACTGTCGCAGGTGCTATGGAAGCGTGTATTTTTGGGATTCCAAGTGTAGCAATTTCACAGCTTGTAGACAAAGAGGGCGATGATAGGGATTGTGATTTCTCACTTGCCAAAGTCGCTGCCTACCAAATTGCAAAGGAGATTTTGGAGGGAAATGAAGCCTTGTGCTTACCTAAGCGCAAACTACTAAATGTCAATATCCCAAAGACAAAGCAATCCAAAGGCTACAAAATCACCGAGCTAGGATACCGCCTCTATGGCAATGACACTCGCAAGGCAAAAAATCCACGCGGAAAGGAATATTTTTGGCTAGGCACACACCCTATCAAGTGGAAAAAACGCAGTGAAAATCTATGCGACTTTGAAGCAGTAATGAATGGATATGTCTCTATCACGCCTTTGAGCGTGGATATGACAAGCTATGAGGATATAGCCCTACTTCAAAAATGGGAGCAGTCAAAATAAAGTATCACAAAAAATCTAACTAAATTTTTCAAGTAAATTTTAAGTAAAATTTTTAGGCAAAAAGGCAAGATTTTCTAATCACAAAGCCAAAATCACAAAAAACTATAATATGATTTTGACTAGATAGCTTATGTGTCTTGCCTACTCCACGCGTGTGTCGATACTATCTAAGTCTTTAAAATCTATTGCCTGACTTGGCGTAGAAAAGTATGGGTCGCCCTTAAACCCACAGCCACCAAAAGCCAAAACCACACCCAAAAGCATACCCAAAAATGCGCTCGCACGCGCAATACCAAACAATCTACAAAGGCTAATTCTATGGAATCTATAAAAAACGCTAAACATATCATCTCCTCAATACTATCAAATCCAGCTTATGCCAAGCTAGGCAAAACTTTCCACACACAAAAAAGCCTAGAGCGACTAAAAGCCGCACTACCCCTTTCTATGCAGCAAAATCTAGTGCGCATAAGCTACCACCCCCACAAGATTTTATTTGCCTTTAGCCACCCCAGCTTTGCAAATGAATTTAATCGCTACAAAATCAAAGATATTATATCGTGTTTGAAGTGCTACAAAAATGAATTTAGTGAGATTTTGCCCATAGAAACACTGCAAGTGCGAGGATATGTCCCAAAGCAATATTTAGCCAAAGATACTCAAAGTGATTTTGACATATCAAGTGTATTAGCACAAGAGATTTGCTACAAAGAGCACTCAAAAGGAGAGTTTATAAACCACGCTAGTGATAGGGATTTGCACAAGTGCTTTGAGCAAATCCGCACCCTCATCATAAAGCTAAACAATAGCGATAAAAATGCGCAATAGATTTTTGATATTGTCATAACTTGCAAGTAAATTTCCTAAAACCCCTATCTCAAAATGAATGTGCTTTTTGCCACTTCACGCGTATATAGAACAAAAGCTCCCCCTCCCTCTGCGGAGGGGGGTTGGGGGTGGGTGTCTTTTGTATTGACAAAAGCGTGGAAAACTTATCATTGCGAGACTTGATGAAGTCAAGTCATAGTAATCCATAAACCCGCCGTTGCGAGAATCCGTGCGTTGCGTGGATTTACCCACCCCTAAATCCCCTCCGCAAGGGTGGGGACTTTTATTGTCATTGCGAGAGAATCCGCAAGGATTCTCGTGGTAATCTATTGTCTGCACTAATGGTGCTTCTTTTGGATTGCCGCGCTTGCTTTTCCCCTCACAATAACGATGTTTGCTCTTTTTGCCACGACCTCATTACCATAGCTTCATTGTCCATAAGGTTTAACTAAGATTTTAACTAAAGCAAAGTTTTATCAAAGTTTAGCTACAATTCCGCCTTTTGCTCGGTATGACAATATTTTTTGTCATTGCGAGCCGATTTTAGTCGGCGTGGCAATCTATGCTTTTGCTGCCATTGCGAGTGAATGCGTAGCACAAACGCAACAATCTATATGATTTAAAAGCAAAAAATGGATTGCCACGCTTGCTTCGCTCGCTCGCAATGACGATTGATTTTTATGTTACAAACATTATAATACAATCACTTCATCAAAATAAGGCAAAATCCATAATGGTAAACAAAATCCTATGTGCCACGCGCAATGGTATCGGTGGCGAGATAGTCGAGGTGCAAGCCACTTTTGTGCGCGCCCTGCCCGCATTTGTCATCACAGGGCTTGCAAACAACGCTATCCAAGAAAGCAAGCAAAGAATCCAATCCGCCCTAAACCACATAAACTTCACTTTCCCCCCACTAAAAATAGCAGTGCATCTCTCTCCTGCTGACATAGCCAAGTCTGGTAGCCACTTTGACTTGCCTATCGCCCTACTTATCGCCCTACAAAAGCAAGGCACAAACGCTAGCGAGGAGCAAAAGTGGTTTGCCTTTGGTGAGCTAGGGCTTGATGGCGAGATACGACATAGTGAAGCTATCTATCCACTACTTTTAGAAGTATCTCTACTCTACCCAAACGCAAAAGTCATCGTCCCAAAAGAGGGGGAAAATCTCTTTTGCCATATTCCAAATCTTAGGCTTTTTTATGCTAGCAATCTAAAAGACGCGCTTGAGATTATCCAAAACGCGGATTTGCAAAATGATAGCACAGAGTCAGCACCCAAGCCAAAAAGCCTAGATTTTGCCTCTATAAACATAAACGGCGAGGAGTTTTATCACACGCGAGTTTTTAGCAGTGATTTTGCCCAAGTGAGAGGACAAGAAATTGCCAAAAGAGCAGCACTCATCGCAGCAAGCGGTATGCACAATATCATCTTTGAGGGCTCACCGGGCTGTGGCAAAAGTATGATAGCAAAGCGAATGCGCGAAATCCTGCCACCGATGAGTCTAAGCGAAATCATACAATGTGTGCGCCTACAAGCCATAAGCGGACAAAAAGCCACCTACTCGCCACTGCGACCATTCCGCAACCCGCACCAAAGCGCGTCCAAATCCTCCATACTAGGCTCTGCTACACAAAGTGAAGCAAAGCCGGGGGAAATCGCCCTAGCCCACAATGGAATCTTGTTTTTTGATGAGTTGCCACATTTCTCAAAAGAAGTGCTAGAAGCACTGCGAGAACCGTTAGAGAACAACGAGCTTGTCATCTCGCGCGTGCATAGCAAAATCGCTTACCCCACTTCGTTTCTCTTTGTCGGTGCTCAAAACCCTTGCCCTTGTGGAAATCTACTAAGCCTAAGCAAAGAGTGTCGTTGCTCCCAAAAAGAAATCGCCTCATATAGAGCGCGACTAAGCGAGCCATTTTTGGATAGAATCGATATGTTTATACAAATGCAAGAAAATGAGCAAGATGCAAAGCCAAGTATCACTTCTGCACAAATGCAAGAAGCAGTCTTTGGCGCGTATAAAGCACAAATAAAGCGCGGGCAAAAACACGCAAATGGCAAGCTAAATGAGAAAGAAATAGAGGAATTTTGCACGCTTAGTGAGGAATCTCAAAGGCTACTTTTGCAAGCGGCACAGAGATTTAGCCTATCGCATAGAAGTATCCAAAAGCTAAAGAAATTATCACGCACTATTGCGGATTTGGACGCTAAAGAAGAGATAGGAAAATCCCACTTGCTAGAAGCACTAAACTATCGCCGTGTTGGGTAAAATGTGATATGATTGCAAAATCTTGCTCAAAACAAAATAAAACAAAATCTTGCTTATATTTTTTGCATTTTTTGCCACATTTTTTTAGTGTATGCTTTAGGGCGATACACTTTTAGGCGTAGTATTTAACGCGCTTTTGGTGCTTACTTGATTTAAGGAGAATCTATGAAAAAATCCCACTTCACATATTTTACGCACTTCACACCTCTTACGCATTTTGCACTTTTTACACAACTTGCACCTTTTAGACATTCTACACTTTTTGCACACTTCACACATTTTAAGCCAAAAAACTTTTTATCTGCGTTTTTTTGTATCCTTATCTTGCTTGCTTTCACAGGCTGTGCGCTAAACTCCTCAAAAAAAAGACCCATAAGGGCAACACTCCAGCAAGCACAAACACAACAACAAGCCACAAAGTCAGCAAAGCAAGCCAAATCAGCGCAAATAGCGCAAAATCAGCAAATCCAAGAGGTTTTGAGCGATGACTATTATGAAGATGACAAAATCCTAAAAAAAAGCAAAAGAAGCGCGTTTAAAGTAGCACTACTTATCCCAAAGCAGCTTGTAGGGCGATACTCTGTAAATATTTCCAACACGATTTTGGCTTACCTCATCGCTAGAGGCATAGACTATGAGTTTGAGATGTTTGATAGTATCGATGAGAGTAGTCGCAATCTCAAAACCCACTATGATAGGATAAAACAAGGCAATTTTCACCTAGTCATAGCTATACTTAGCCAGCAAGGCGTAGAAAATCTAATTGATAGTGTGTGGATTACTTATCCTACCTATGTGCCTACGATAAACAAAGAGCGCATAGCTAAAAGCACACCTAGAAATCTATACTTTGGTGGAATCAGCTACAAAGAACAGCTTGATATGCTACTGCCACTAATGAGGGACGCTCGCGTGGTAGAATACGGCGATGATAGCCAAATCGGCTTATACCTCACAAATCTCTTTAACACTTACAACCTAAGCCCATCTAGACAGCGCACCATAAACAACCAAGACGCTTCAAACTTCACTAGAATGCTCCCCCAAGAAGCCCCCTACTTCGCAGGGCAAAATCTTTTGCTAAATACTTCTGCTTCCAAAAGCGGTCTTTTGCTATCCCAAATCCGCTACTCCGCACGCGCACCTAAGCGATTTCTATCCACGCAAGTGAATTTTAACCCCACGATTTTACAGCTTAGTATGCCATCGAGCAGACGAAACTTTTTTGTGGTAAATGCCATAGGAGAGAGTGATAAAAAGCTAAATGAATACGCCACACTACTAAATAGCGACTTGCAGTATGATTGGGTAAGCTATGCGACTTGCATAGGTGTGGAATTTGGATTATCACTGTATGAGCGCGGGTTTAAGCGATATTTTGAAGAATCTATGCAATCAAACCAAATCCAATATAAAAACAGAATCTTTACGACAAATGAGAGTGCTTTTATCCCTGCGCAATGAGGTAGCAAAATCTAAAAAGCATTTTTTAGATTTTGCACTAGTTTTTGAGATAGCACGATTTTAAAGCAAGTGTGATTATGACAAAAGGCTTTAGTAATGAGTAAGGCATTTAAATACACCAATGGCAATTTGATGAAAGATAATGCCAAAAATAAATTTGATGAATACTTTACCAAACCAGAGATTGCCAAGCAACTTTTTGATAAATTTTGCCAAATCGTGGGGCAAAAAGAGGATTTGACGAAATTTTGTTGGATTGAGCCAAGTGTCGGCAATGGTGCGTTTTTTAACCTTTTGCCAAAAGATAACACAATCGGCATTGACATAAAGCCCACAGAATTTGGCACGATACAAAGCGATTTTTTAAGCTATGCGCTACCACAAAAGCCTTTTATTGTCATTGGCAATCCACCTTTTGGGCATCGCGGTGTTTTAGCATTGGAATTTATCAAACACGCGCAAAATGCGGATTTTGTCGCCTTTATTTTGCCTATGTTTTTTCAAAGTTTGGGTAAAGGCTCGATTCGCTACCGAGTGCCACAAAATCTGCATTTGCTCTATGAGGAAGTTTTGCCTAAAAATAGCTTTTATACGCCTAGTGGCAAGGACGCCGATGTGCATTGTTGCTTTCAAATTTATAGCAAAAATCACAAAAGCGAAAAACGCGAATTTAGTTGGTATAAAGATAGTGGAAAAGAGCCATTTAGCGAGATTCTAAAAGTCGTAACTGTGAGCCTAGCAAAAAATCGAGAATGTGGCAAAGAGTGGATTTTTAACAAAAAGGCGGATTTTTACCTAAGCTCGACTTTTTTCAAGCAAAACGCTGTCGTAGATAGCTTTGAAAAGGTTAAATACAAAAGCGGAATTGCTATCATCTATAATGATTTATCGCGCAAAGATGAGCTAGATAGGCTTTTTAGAAGTGCTGATTGGCTGCACTACTCAACAAAAGCGACAAATGGCTGCTATCACATTGGCAAAAGCCATATTTTTCAGCTTTTGCAAGATAAAGGATTTAGGCGTAAAAGTAGCATTTTTTATCGCCGTTTTGCTTTAGTAGAAATATCTTTATAGAAAGTAGTTTTTAGAGGTTGTAAAATTGTATTACTTTGTCATACTAAAGTTTGACACGAACTAAAGCGCGACAAAATGTAAGTTTCCCTCTCCCCAAATTACAAAAATTGTGGATAAAGTGGCTAGGGGGTGGGCAATCATAAAAAACACCCTACTTTATACCACACTCATCTATTTTCTAGCCCTTTTAGCATTTGCAAAAATGCGTCTTTAAACGCCTGCAAGCCATTTGATAAAAGTGCATTTTGGATTTGGCTTAGAGTTTTTCCACCTAGATTTAGTTTTGCGATAGATTCTAGGGCTTTTTTTCCCTGTTCTCCCACTTGCTTACTACCTTGCCCACTCCCTTGCTCGCTCTGCCACCTAAAAATCCTCTCAACACCATTTGCGCTATTAGCCCGCTCCCAAAATGCCTCAATAGTAGCCAAAGGCGCGGTATTCACACAATGAGGTGCTACAAGGTTGGTAATATAATAATCCTTAGGCAGCCCCTCTAGCTTTGCACCTGTGGAGGCAAATAGCGTGCGGATATGTGGATTTGCCACCTGTTCTATCTCATCATAGCACGCAAAAGCATTTAGCGCGCCAAGTGCTGGACAAGGTGCGAAATCCGCACTAGACTTTGCGCTAGATTCCCCAGAATCTAGCAAATGCGCAAAAGAATCCACAAAGCAAGATTTTATGAGATGCGCTTGCGAGCTTGTATCTACCACACTATCAAATCGCGAAACAAACACGCTTATCACTCCTCTAGCTTCATCGCGTAGATTCTCATTTAGCACGGTAGCGCATTGCCTAGCTTGCTCTTGGCTAAAAATCAGCGTAGCATTTATGTGGATTCCTGCTTTTGCTAGCTCACCCATTATGGCATATCCCGCTTGTGTGGCAGGGACCTTTATCATCACATTTTCTTTGCCTATACTCTCATATAGTCGCCTCCCCTCGCTCACGCTCGCACTCACATCATCACATAGCATAGGGTCTATCTCTATGCTTATAAACCCACAATCCTTATTCGCCCGATACAAAGGCTCTAGCTTATCTGCTGCTAGGGCAATATCTGCGATAGCTAGCTTCTCGTATTTCTCTTTGGCATTTTTGCCCTTTAGCTTTTCTAAATCATCTTTATACGCCCCAGAAGTGCCAATCGCACTAGCAAAAATGCTAGGATTGCTCGTAGCTCCTACAAACTTGCCCTGCTCCAAAAGCCTGCCAAACTCACACTCCAAAAACTCCCTCTCCACAAAATCACACCATAGACTAAAATCTTTTAGCTCTTTGCTACTCATTTGGATTCTCCTTATGTTTGTCTGTTTTGATTTTGCTTGTTTTGCTCGTTTAAGTATCTTTGTAAAGATTTTGTAAGAATATTTTGCTAAAATCGCGCAAGTATTTTAGCAAAATATTGCTAAATTCTTTTATCCCACAAAAAGACTTTTTATGCAAAGGACTTTTATGCGTTTTGTTGCGTTTATTCCCTCTTTGATTTCGCGCTGTGATTATTTTTGCTTTTTGCGTGCTTACTTTTTTCACACTTCATTTTTTTGTGTGTGCGTTGCACTTTTGGCATTTGGCTTTGCCCCACTTCAAGCCCAAACCACCCCCAAAAACACACTGCAAGGCACTTCGCCAAATGCAATACCAAACCAACTACATTCTACGCAAAATCAAAATCCGCTTCAAAATCCATTTAGAGATTCTACCTATATCGATTCTAGCACGCTTGATTCCTACTCTACTTTCACTCATCGCTACAACACTCGCTTTGACTCACAGCACAATGTCAATATAAGCGCGTTTGGTGGACAAGTAAGGGTAAGCGATAGTGGCAACTCCGTAACGCAAAACTACGGTGGGGCGACATTTAGCTATGATGGCTTAGTAGAGCGATATGGCGTAGGTGGTTTTGCAAGCTATGTGTTTAATGATTTTGCACTCACTGCGAGCAACACAAAAGCACACACACTCATTCTAGGCGCATATACAGATAATTTCATCGATGCACACCATTTGCAAGCTAGATTTGCCCAGAGTTTTAATTTTTTGGAATCTAGCAGACTTGATAAAGCTATCTCTTCAAGCACGACAAATTTTAATGCCTCTTATGGCTTTGTTTTTTCGCTAGGCAAAGGTAGCTTTATCGAGCCTTATGGAAAGTTTAGCATTGCTAGTTTGTTTGCGATTGAAAAGCAGGGTGAGAGTTTGCCAAATTATTCCTTGCACTCACATATCGAGCTAGGTGCGCACTTTCGGCAGTATTTGGGCAATGATAGGGTATATTTTTTCATCACGCCTAGATTTCGGCAAACTATCGGTGCAGAAAACAACGACCCGCTTTTGCGCGTAGCAAATGTCGATGAATACGGCGAAATAGAAATAATGATGCACGATGCAAAATACCGTAGTTTTGGGCTACTTTTAGTTGGGGTAGATTTTAGGCTAAACAGAAGCGTGAAGCTATCTGTGGTGGCAAATGGCAAAATAACGCAAAATCTTTATTCCTATGGTGGCGCATTAAAGCTAAATATTGCCTTTTAGAGAATTTATTTTAGGAGCATAAATGGAGAGTTTTGATTATTATGAGATTTTAGAGATTGAGCGCACAGGAGACAAAGAAATCATCAAAAAAGCCTATCGCAAAATGGCTCTAAAATACCACCCCGATAGAAATCCAGATGATAAAGCAGCTGAAGAGAAATTTAAGCAAATAAATGAAGCCTATGAAGTGCTAAGCGATGACAACAAACGCGCAATCTATGATAAATACGGCAAGGACGGGCTAGAGCAGCAAGGCTTTGGATTTAGCGGGACGGATTTTAGCTCGATTTTTGATGATTTGGGAAGTATATTTGGACAGGCGTTTGGATTTGGCAGTGGCAGAGGACGAAATAGAAGCGATGAGAAATACAGCCCAGACTTTATAGACCGACTTGACTTGACATTTAAAGAAGCGGTTTTTGGGTGTAAGAAAAAAGTATCCACACACTATAAAAAATCCTGCAAAGCCTGCAATGGCAGTGGAAGCGAGGGAGGCAAAGTCGAGCAATGCAAAGAGTGCGGAGGCAGAGGGCAGGTGTTTAGCAGGCACGGGATTATGGCGATAGGGCAGACTTGCCCTAAATGCAGAGGCGAAGGACAAGTCATCACAAATCCCTGCAAAGAGTGCAAGGGAGAGGGATTCCGCATAGAAAAGCAAGACTTTGACATAGATGTCCCAGCGGGTGTCGATGATGAGATGAGGCTACGCGCTAGTGGCAAAGGCAATGAGCTAAAAAACGGGCGTAGAGGGGATTTGTATCTAGTGATTTATGTCAAAGAAGATGAGCATTTCTTGCGACACGGAAGCGATATTTATATAGAAGTGCCTGTGTTTTTCACACAAATCATCTTAGGAGCGAAAATCCCTATTCCCTCTTTGCGTGGCGAAAATCTAGAGCTAAACCTCCCGCCAAACACCAAAGACAAAGAGCAGTTTATGTTCGCAGGAGAGGGGATAAAAGAAGTAAACTCATCACGCAAAGGCAGGCTAATCGCCCAAGTCAAAATCACCTACCCCACCTCGCTAAATAGCGAACAAAAAGAGCTAGTAGAAAAACTACATTCTAGCTTTGGAATCGCCAGTGAACCATATAGCAATGTATTTGAAGAAGCGATAAACAAAATCAAAGGGTGGTTTAGCGACAAAAAAAGCTAAGTTTATTACAAGGCTAATTTTTGTCATAAATCTAGTTTGCCATATTTAACCGTAAGCAGAGTTTCTTTAGTAATCTGCATTCTATTCTTGCCGTCATTGCGAGCAAATCATAAGACTTGCGTGGCAATCCATAAACAAAAATCAAATAAAGATATTTCACTTTTGCTTGCACTTCACTCACAAGAAGGGCACTTCGGTTTGTGCCAAACCTCAAGTATATCTAGTTTTTGTGCTTGCTAATGTGCTTTACACCCGCTAGTTTTCATATTTGCTAGCTTTTGCGCTCGCTAATACTCTATACCTATTTCTAGCAGTCTTTCACGCAAAAGTCGCATTTGGATATTTTTGTCAAAGCACCATTTTGGCGCAAGCAGGCTATCTATATGCGCCCCAGCACTTATCCGCTCAATGATAATCTCACTAGGGATAAGCGCGATAGAGTGCACGACTAGCTCTATATATGAGTCCAAATCGATGGGTTCATACTTCCCCGCTTCATACATTTTTGCTAGCTGTGTGCCAGCTATGACATAGAGCGGGTGGATTTTTAGTGCGTCTATTCCCCATTTTAGGGTGGTTTCTAGGGAGGTTAGCATCATTTCTTTGTCCTCATTTGGTAGTCCATAGATGAGATGAGCGCAGACTTTTATGCCTTTTTTGCGAGTGCGTGTAAATAGCTCTTGCACGCCCTCTATGCTATGAGCGCGATTTATGAGCTTTAGTGTGTGCTCTGATACGGTTTGGACTCCATACTCTAGCCATATTTCTTTGCCATTTTTTACATACTCGCCCAATATCTCTAGCACACTATTTTCTACGCAATCTACGCGCGTGCCGATGTTTAGCCCCACTACACCATCAAAGCTAAGTGCCTTATCCCATAGTGCCTTTAGCGTGCGCGGGTGGGCATAAGTGTTGCTAAAAGATTGGAAATACACCATATATTTTTGCACGCCAAACTTGCGCTTGTGAAACTCCGCGTGCCACAAAAACTGCTCCTCTAGCTCCTCTAGCTGTGTCTTTAGCAGTGGGTTTGATTCTAGTGCGAAGTGCATTGTTGTGGGTGGGATTTTGGTTTGAGTAAGACTTGCAGTGGGTTTTGTGGTGGATTTGTGAGTGGGATTTTGCACTTTTATGAAGCTAGGTGAAAAGCTCGCATTATCACAATAAATGCACCCACCTTTTGACTTGCTACCATCGATATTTGGGCAAGTAAAGCCAGATAGAGATATAGGAATCTTTCTCACTCGCTCGCCAAATCTGCTCTTAAAATACCTCCCGATAGTTAGTAGCTCGCGTGTGGGTATCAAGGGCTTTATTGCATTTGACATTTTTGCGCTTCCTTAAGTTGGGTTTTTAAGCCGTGATTTTGGCATAAAGACACACAAAAATGCAAGAAAATAAATGAAAAATGAGTAAAAAGAGGAGTTTGAGTAGTGGCGTGTAGGCGTGCAAGTAAGCGGGGCGTAAGTGTAAATGTGCAAGTATAAAGCGCAAGCGCGTAGTTATTTTGTGATATTTAAGGTTTGAAACCAAAATATCTCTACTTGATTTTGCTTTGGATACTTGGCTACGCTTAAGATAACAAATACTAGATTTTGCCTACTCTTTTTCTGTTGTCATATTGAGGACAAGCGAAATATCTCAAAGAATTATATGAGATTACAAAAAGCATAGAAAAAGGCATAGATTTGTAAAATCTATTTGGAACCCTTTTTTGAGATACTTCGGGCTTAAATCCCCTAAGTATGACAATACTTTCCGTCATTGCGAGAGAGTGAACGAAGTGAATTCTCTCGCAATCTATTGTCCGCACTAATGGTGCTTCATTTTGGATTGCCACGATTTTGCTACCGCAAAACAAACGAAGTGAAGTTTCTTTAGTAAAATCTCGCAATGACGGTGTGGCGTATGAATTACTAAAGAAACTTCGGCTTTGCCTTGTTTTACTAAAAAAGCCAAAGGTTTTCTTAGTAAATCCGCAATGTTTTCTAAATAAAATCTGCTTGAGCTTATTGCTAAGCTTCTACCCTATTTTTGCATTTCAAGCATTCCAAAAACTCGCCACTTTTTAGGGATTTTTCGCCCATTATGTTGCCGCATTTTTGACACTTGGTGTTTGTAGGCTTTAGTGGGGAGGTAAATTTGCATTTTGGGTAGTTTTTGCAACCATAAAAAGCACCTCTTCTCCCCATTCGTTGCACGATAGATTCTTTGCCACATTCTGGGCAGGCTATGCCCTCTAGTGCGATTGCTTCCTTTTTTTCGCCCAATGACTTAGCGTTTTTGCACGCTGGATAGCCACTACACGCTAGAAACTCCCCTCTTTTGCTCATCTTTTTTACCATTGGTTTGCCACATTTCTCACACACACCGTTTGCTTCGCTTACCTCACCGCTAGCACTTCCCAAGTCGCTAGATTCTCTTTTTATGTATTTGCATTTTGGATAGCCACTACACCCTACAAATTCGCCATACCGTGATTTTCGCACGATGAGTTCTTTGCCACATTGTGGGCAGGATTCTCCTGTGGGTTTGGCTAGCTTTTGGCTTGCGATATTTGTTTTGCCCTGCTCAATTTTGGCGATAAAAGGCTCATAGAAATCCCACAGCACTTCTTGCCACGAAGCATTTTTTAGCGCGATAGAATCTAGCTTTTCTTCCATTCCCGCGCTAAAAGCACTATCTACGATTTCATTAAAATGCGCTTCTAGTAACTCTATCACGCTAAACGCACTATCTTGGGGGATAAGTGCGCGATTTTGTATAGATATGTATTCTCGATTTACAAGCAGGCTGACTGTGGGCGCATAAGTGCTAGGACGCCCTATACCAAGTGATTCTAGCGTTTTGATAAGGCTTGCCTCGCTATATCGTGCAGGTGGCTCAGTGGTGTGCTTGCTAGCAGCGATTTTACTTGGGGTTATATCCTCTCCTTGCTTCAAATCTGGCAAAAGTTTGTCTTTATCCTCATTGCCTAGTATTTTGTAAAATCCATCAAAAATTAGCTTCCTACCATTTGCGCGAAATTCACTAACTTCACTTGGGCTAGTCTTTGTCGCAAAGCTAACGGTTTGGGTTTCATAGAGTGCGTCTTCGCTTTGGGAGGCTAAAAAGCGATTGTAAATGAGGGTGTAGAGCTTTAGTTCATCGGGTTTTAGATAGCCTTTGGCGATTTGTGGAGTAAAATCAATATTTGTAGGTCGTATCGCTTCGTGGGCTTCTTGCGCACCTTTGGATTTGCTTGTGTATATTTTGGGTTTTTGTGGGACATATTTATCCCCATAGACTTTTGCTAAGTGCGCTCTAGCAGCTTGTGTGGCTTCTTTTGCGATATTTAGACTATCTGTCCGCATATATGTGATGACACCCATCGTGCCTTTGTCTGTTTGGACACCCTCATATAATCTTTGGGCGATACTCATCGTGCGTGTAGGAGAGTAGCTTAGCCCCGAAGAAGCAGCTTGCTGAAGTGTAGAAGTCATAAACGGTGGCGGAGTGGATACTTTCTTTTCTTTGTGCGTGATTTGGGCTATGGTGTAGCTTGAGCTTTTTAGGTGCTCTAGCATTTCATCTGCCTTGCTTTGAGAGCTAATATCTAGTTTTTGGAGTTTTTTGCCTTTGTATATGACTAGCTCGGATTCTACATTATCAAACACCGCGCTAATAGTGAAAAAATCCTGTGGGATAAATGCGCGGATTTCGCGCTCTTTATCCACGATGATTTTTAGTGCGGCGGATTGGACACGCCCTGCGGATAGTCCTTTTGAGATTTTGCTAGAAATAAGCCCGCTTAGCTTAAATCCTACGATTCTATCAAGCAATCGCCTTGCTTGCTGGGCATTTACTTTATCCATATCGATTTCTCGCGGGCTAGCTAGGGCGTTACTTATTGCTGTTTTTGTGATTTCGTGAAATACGATTCTAGGGTAGCTAGATAGTGGCTTGCTAGAATCAAGTGCTTGAGTAATATGATAGCCTATGGCTTCACCCTCTCTATCCTCATCGGTAGCGATATAGGTGGTTTTTGCATTTTTGGCAAGGGCTTTTATCTGCGCTATCGTGTCTTTGTGTCCCTCATCTATGGTGTATTGTGGCGTGAAGTGTTTGTTTTCTATTTTGATTCCAAATGAGAACTTTGGCAAATCGCGGATATGCCCCTTTGAAGCGATGACTTCATAGCCCTGCCCTAGAAAATTTTTGATAGTTTTTGCCTTTGCTGGAGATTCTACTATGATTAGATTTTGGGTGGATTTTGGAGATTTTGTCGAAGTTTTGGTGGCTGTTTTAGTGCTAGATTCTGCTATTGTTTTGGTGGTTTTTTTAGAGGAGGTTGTGGAGGTTGATTTTGTAGAAGTTTTTTTGACTAGATTTTTTTGATTTTGCATTTTTAAGTCTCCGTGTGTAGTATTTGGCAAAGCCTGCATTAAAACTGCATTTCTATCCGCAAATCTCTTAAATCTTTTTAAGCAAAAACTTCTTTGTAGATTTCCCATAGATTAAGACAGGCTTTTAGTTTGGGCTAGCATTATAGCAAGATTTTGACAAAATAGACAAAATAATATCATTTGCCTTTTTGTAGCAAAATCACGCAAACAAACAACACACAAAAAACCACCAAGAAAAATTATCAAACTTTTGATATAATGCGGATTTTGCCAAAATCTTTGGCATTTTTGCTTTGGCATTTTTTTGCAATTTTTTACACAAATTTACTTCGACAAAGGACAACTTATGGCAGAATCCACAAAAACTAGCACAAAAAGCCCTAGACTTCAAGCGGGCGATAGCGCACCTGATTTTAGCTTGCCAAACGCACAAGGCGTAAAAGTTAGCTTGCAAGATTTTGGTAGCAAAATCATTGTGCTATATTTTTATCCCAAAGACAACACTTCAGGCTGCACCATACAAGCCCAAGATTTTAGCAATCTTTTAAGCGATTTTCTTGCCAAAAACGCCGTAGTAATCGGCATAAGCCCTGATAGCACAAAATCTCATCAAAATTTCATCGACAAATATAGCCTAGCTCATATCCTCCTAAGCGATGGCGATAAAAGTGTGGCTAGCTCTTACTTTGCCTATGGCAAAAAAATGATGTATGGCAAAGAAGTGCAAGGGATTATCCGCTCAACCTTTGTCGTGCAAAATGGCAAAATCCTCCACGCACTCTATAATGTCAAAGCAAAAGGACACGCACAAGCCGTGCTAGAGCTACTCTAGTATAGTTGCAAGATTTTGCAAGATAGCATAAAAAACCACGCCTAAAAACACCAAACAAACAAGCACAAAAATCTACAAAACTTAAGGAAGCAAAATGGATTCTAGCGTGATTTCGCCAAAAGGGCTAAAACTAGCCGTGTTTGACTTTGACTCTACGCTAATGGATGGCGAAACCATAGATGAGCTAGCAAAAGATTTTGGTGTGGGAAATGAAGTGAGTGCTATAACACATCGTGCAATGTCTGGCGAGCTAGATTTTTTTGAGAGCTTGCAAAAGCGAGTGGAATTTTTGCGCGGAATGAGTGAATCTAGGGCAAAAGAGATATGTGAGAATCTACCTTTGATGAATGGCGCAAAAAAATGCGTGCAATCACTAAAAAAGCGTGGAATCATCGTAGTGTGCTTTAGTGGTGGGTTTAGCCTTGCGACTAGACATTTTGCCAAAGTTCTTGGACTAGAGGCGGATTTTAGCAATATATTGCACGCGAAAAATGGCTATTTAAGCGGGCAAGTGGGAGGGGAAATGATGTTTAGCGATTCTAAGGGCATAATGCTAAAAAAAGTCCAAAATCTACTAAGAATAGATGAATCTAGCACTATGGTGGTAGGCGATGGGGCAAATGACATAAGTATGTTTGCTTATGCTGGTGTAAGGGTGGCTTTTTGTGCCAAAGAAGTGCTAAAAAAAAGCGCGAATGTTGTGATTGAAAATCGTGATTTAGTAGAGATTTTAGAGCATATTTAGACAAAGCGCGAGAATAAGCATCATAAGATTTTAGGAAGTTTTATGGGAGATTTTAGCGAAAACTTTGGCGCAAATTTTAATCAAAATTTTAGCCAAAGTTTTAATGCGGATTCTATGCCGTTTTTAGAAGCGATGATAAAATCCCAAGAAGAGATTTTACCTTTTGATTTGCTAGGACGAAGTTTGTCATATAATCCATACCCACCGCGTTTTAGAGAGATTTTCCCCACGCTATCGCTTTCAAAATCGCCTGAAAAATCGCCCACAAAATCACTTATAGATTTAAAAAAGTCAAGCAAAAACAACCCAGAAAACAACACAAAGCAAATGCCAAAAACATTGAGGGTGCAAGCATTTAGCTTTGTGGATTTGGCGCATTTGCAATCCCAAAATGCAAAAATCATTGTCCTAGACATCGCACGCGATAGTAGAGCAAACCCACGCGCAGAGGGGCTAGAGTGCATAAGCTATCTAAGGCACTATACAGACGCACTAATCATCGTGCAGGATTGTTTTATCTGCTTATATCAGATTTTGCAAGCCCTTGTTTATGGGGCAGACGCGCTACTTTTTAGTCATCTCTCCCCCAAAGGCAAGCTAAAAGAACTTATAGATTTTGCTTCACACTTGGGACTTGTAAGCCTACTAGAATCCACAAGCCTGCGTGAGATAAAAGAGGGGATTTTCGCAAAAGCAGATGGAGTATATTTACCAAAAGACTGCGTAGAGCTAGTCAAATATATCCCAAAGCGCAAGATTATCTGCATAGACGCAAAAGCAAGCGCAGAATCCACAAACCGCGTTGATTTTGTGCTAGAAGATTTTGCGTTGTGGGACTTGCGTTATAAAAGAATCTTGAGTTTTTTTTAAGTTATTTTTTACAGAAATAGTGATTTTGGAAATATCGATTTTTGGGTTTTATGCTTTTGTGTAGCGTTGTTTTGCAATGTAAGGATTTGAGCGATATTTACATAGTATTTTTGTGTAGCAATACTTATGCGATATTTTTATGTCGCAAGATTTAATAGCTTTGGCACAAAAATGCAAGCGATAAATCTAGCGCAAAATACTTGACTTTTAAGTCCATTTTGCCTATAATTTTGGGCTTGTTGTCAGGGTAGCTCAGCTGGTTTAGAGCGCTGGTCTCATAAGCCGGAGGTCGGGAGTTCAAGTCTCCCCCTTGACACCATTTTTCTTTCTATGCCTATCCTTTCCTCTTTTTTATTTTTTTTACCTCAAATCCAGCAAAATATTTTAGCACAAACACGGTAGGTAAAATCTCTCTTACTGCTGTTTAATCATATTATATTTGCTACCAAATTGTGATTTTTCTTTGAATGAGTTTTAAATTTAATTCCACGATAGATTAGCACTTGCTTACAAAAAGTGCTAAAAATGGCTTATGTAAACCTTGTCTAAGGTATTTTAGGATATGTATTTCCTATATAAAACCACCAAGAAAAATATATCTTAGCCTATTCCTAGCGATAGATAGAAACCGACAAAACTCTCCCGCCACATTATCTTGCCACCCACAGAGTGTAGTAGAGTATAGCAATGGATTTGCCACTATCTAATCGCTACAAAACCTAGCCCTAATAAATTTTTAGTAAGAAAAAACTAATAAATCTCATATTATGCCACCTAAAAAATTTGATAAATAAAAATCTTAAAAAATCACATATATAAGCAAATTAAGTCAAATACACGAAAAGTGTAAAAAATATGCTAGCAAGTTGATAATTTCTGCAAAAAGTTACAAAATATTTAGGATTTTTTAAACATTCTTTAGGTAGAATAGCAACTTTATTTTTTATCTTTCTTATGCGGAAGTGGCGAAATTGGCAGACGCACTAGACTTAGGATCTAGCGCCGCAAGGCATGGAGGTTCAAGTCCTCTCTTCCGCACCATACTTTTTACTTCATTTTCTATCCACACAAAAAAATACCTACAAAAATTCACAAAAATTCTTAAACACATTGACAAACTTCGGTAAAAACTAAAAAAAATACAAAAAGAAGTGTTAAGTAGAAAAAATATTAAAAAGAATTAAATGGCGACCCTTGAAAGATTCGAACTTTCGTAACTACCTAGAAAGGGTAGTATCCTTGACCGCTAGATGAAAGGGTCAATAAAAGGACTAGGGGATAAAAACGCGTATAGGACTTTCGCTAAAAATCCTTTGAACATCCTCCCTAGTGGGAGCTTGCGCTTCGCTTGGATATGGACCTAGCAGATAGCGAGTAGTGGTTAGCCCATTTTTATTTGTGGTTTTTTGGATACGATAGGAGTATTTTTTGACAAGTGCGACAAACTCCGCCTTTGGCTCTTTGCTAAAAGAGCCAAGCTGCCAATAAAATCCTGTCGTTGGCGCACCACCATTTGCGCTAAGTGTGCCTTGCTGTGGTTTTAGATTTTGTGGTGGCTGTGGGCTAGCAGGCTTAGGAGGTTGAGTTGTTGCTTGCTTTTGTGGAGATTGCTGGTTTGTATGCTGTGGGGCTGGATTTTGCGCTACGGCTTGGGTAGGTTGCTTAGATGATTGCTGTGATGAGCCTGTTAGGCGATTGATTATCATATCTAGGCTAGAGGTTTCTGCCTCATCTGGTTTTGGTGCTTCTTGCGGGTTTTGCATACCTTCTATGCCTTTTAGGAGAGAATCATCAATAGAACCCGCATCAAAATCTATGCCACCAAGATTTCCAAAGTCATTTTCAAATGGTGTAGCTATGCTTTTATCTATCGTGCCATCGCCTGATTTTGAGATTTTTTCCTCATTTGCTCCTAGAAATTTCCACATAAAAAACGCTACTAGCACGATTACAGCCACCGCCATAAGCACTACTATAATGCTTTTTTTGCCACTAGAAGACTTCTGTCGTGTGTTGCCTAGCAGGATTTCGCTTAGTTCATTTCTCTCGTCCATTGCTACTACTCCTTTGCGTTCCTGCGCGTTTGGATTCTCTGCATTTTTACTCCTTATTTATAGTTTAGAGATGTTTCGCCCAAGAAGCTCCGCGCTCTTTTGCATATACTTCATAAGGTAACGATAAAATATTAAATTCTTTTGGTAAATCGTTGTTAGGAAATACACGCCATTCTAAAGGAGTTTTTTGCCCAAGTTTTAGTGAAAGCATTCTAGCAAGCGTTTGCCCCTCGCTCAAAGAAGTGTGTCCTTTGTGGATATAGAGGTGAAGATGCCCCGGCGTCTTGGTGCTATAAGCTGTGAAATTGATAAACCCCTCTTCGCGAAAAAGTAGCTGTGCCTTGTGATAAAATCTCTCTGGGTCGCGTCCATTGTAATCAAACACGATATTTTCTACCTTATCCCCCGGGAGAATCAAACTATGTGCAGCGATAATTTTTTGGGCGAAATGGTCTTTTATGAGTTGGCTTGAAAGTAGAGAATCCACGCGCTCAAACTTATCAAACAAAAGCCTGCCATTATAGTGAATCTTTTGCCCTAGCCCAGCGATTTTTTTGTAGTAAAACGCTGTGTGGATTTTGATGAGTTTTAAATCCATTTCTGTCATTGCCTATCCTTAGTAAAACCAAAATATTAACAAAACCTAAAATATCGCCTTGTCATACACCACAAAACGAGAACTTAGCTCTTTTACCTCCGACAAAGTCGCCTTTTGGAGATTCTCATCTGTGATATTGTCCAAAATATCTGCGATTTTGCCCGCTATCCACTCAAACTCCGCTTCTTTCATTCCACGCGCTGTTAGTGCGGGCGAGCCTATGCGGATACCGCTTGTTACAAAAGGGCTTCGCTTCTCTCCGGGGACGGTGTTTTTATTTACAGTGATTCCAGCTCTGCCTAGTGCGATGTCCGCATCTTTGCCGCTAAAATCCTTTGTCAAAAAGCTCATCAAAATGAGATGATTATCACTCCCTCCGCTGACTAAATCATACCCCCTATTTATTAACACTTCTGCCATTTTGGAAATATTTGCCCTAACTTGTTTAGCATAATCTTTCCATTGAGGCTTTAGATTTTCCCTAAATCCAACCGCTTTTGCCGCTATGACATTCATAAGCGGTCCACCTTGAATCCCGGGAAAAATACTTTTGTTTATCTTGGTGGCGATTTCTTCATTGTTTGTTAGAATGATTCCTCCTCGTGGTCCTCGCAAAGTCTTGTGTGTAGTTGTCGTTACGACATCGCAATGTGGAAATGGGTTTGGATTTTCCCCTGCGACTACAAGCCCTGCAATATGCGCTATATCAGCCATAAGTATCGCTCCCACCTCATCTGCAATCTCTCTAAACTTAGCAAAATCTAGCTTGCGCGTATATGCTGAAAATCCCGCGACTAAAATCTTTGGCTTCACTGCATAAGCGATATTTGCTAGCTTTTCGTAGTTGATTTTGCCATCTAGCTCTACCCCATAAGAAAAGCTATGGTAAGTCTGCCCAGAAGAGCTCACTTTCGCGCCGTGCGTGAGATGTCCTCCGTGGCTTAAATCCATTCCCAAAATCTTATCATAGGGCTTTAAAAGCGCGTTATAAACCGCACCATTTGCTTGTGAGCCCGAATGAGGCTGGACATTTGCATACTCACAGCCAAATAGCTTCTTTGCTCGCTCAATCGCAATAGACTCAATTTCATCGACAAACTCACAGCCGCCATAATATCGCTTGCTTGGATAGCCCTCTGCGTATTTGTTGGTAAGCACACTACCTAGTGCTTCCATAACGGCTGGAAAAGTATAATTCTCGCTTGCTATCATTTCTAGGTGTTGATTTTGTCGGGTGAGTTCTTTTTGTAGTAAGTCATATATGTCTTTATCATCAGATTCTAGGCGGTAGGGCATTTTTCTCTCCTTGGTTTTTTTTGTATATTTTGAGTTTTTGTGTTTGTTGTCTTGGCTATTTTATGTTGTCTTAGCTTGAGGCTATTTTTGCAAAGCTAATCTTGCAAAACCCTGCACTACAAATCGACATTTTCACACTTTTTGTTAGATTTTTGGTTAATCTTTACTTAACTTTTTGTTATTAAAACCCCCTTAGATTTTGTTTTTATCTTCTTTTTTAGGTTTTGTATTTGATTCTTGGCTAGATTCTGCGCCAAAGTCCTCTTTCATCGGCTTCATCGCAGGAAATAGTAGCACATCTTTGATTGTCCTTGCGTTTGTCAGAAGCATAACAAGCCTATCAATTCCTATGCCCTGCCCCGCTGTGGGTGGCATACCATAGCCAAGTGCCCACACAAAATCCTCGTCCATATACTGCGCTTCCTCATCGCCCTTTTCTTTTTGGGCTACTTGTGAGCGAAATCTATCTAACTGGTCTAGCGGGTCATTTAGCTCGCTAAATCCATTGGCAATCTCCTTGCCACCGATAAATAGCTCAAACCTATCTGCTTTGCTAGAATCGCTATCATTTCGCCTAGCAAGCGGACTAATGTCGATAGGATACTGCGTGATGAAAGTGGGATTTATAAGATGAGATTCTACAAACTCGCTAAACGCACTATCAAGTAGCTTGCCATAGCTCATATTTGGTTCTAGTTTTACGCCCCTTTTTACAAGGTATTGGCGTAGTTTTTCCTCATCTGTGAGAATCTCTCGTGCAATCCCACCGACTTGCTCCAAGCTATCCTCATAGCTCAAAATCTGCCATTTACCAAAGTCAATATAGCTAGACTGCCCCCTAGAATCCTCGCTATGATTTTGGCTAGAATCGCCACCACCAAAATCACTAGAATCACCCCCATTAGAATTACTCTGTGTGTCAAAATCTCCATTTGATTCTTTACTAGAATCCAAAAAAGGAACTTTTTGGCTCATTCCTAGATTTTCTAGCAAATAGGAGAAAAATTCCTTTGTCAAGGCAATTAAATCCTCATAAGTATGATAAGCCCAATAAAACTCTATCATACTAAATTCTGGGTTGTGGCTGTGGTCCATTCCCTCATTGCGAAAGTTTCTATTTAGCTCAAATACCGCTTCAAACCCCCCTACAATAAGTCGCTTGAGATATAGCTCTGGCGCGATTCGCAGATACCTATCCACACCTAGCGCATTGTGGTGTGTGATAAATGGCTTGGCATTTGCGCCCCCGGGTATAGGGTGTAGCATAGGCGTTTCTACTTCTAAAAACCCTTTTTCCTCAAAAAATCTCCGCACAAGGCTAACGATTTTGCTACGAAGTTTAAAAACCTCTCTCACTTCGCTATTTACGATTAAGTCCACATATCTTTGACGATAGCGAAGCTCCACATCTGTTAGCCCGTGAAATTTCTCTGGCAATGGCACAATGGCTTTAGTCAATATCTTAAAACCTTTTGCGTGGATACTTAGCTCGCCCATCTTGGTTACAAAGCCAAATCCCTCTACACTGACTATGTCGCCTACTTCAAGGAGCTTTTTTACCACTTCCCACGAAGTCTCATCTAAATCATTTAAGCAAAGATATGCTTGCAAAATGCCACTTTCATCTTGGATTTTGACAAAGCAAGCTTTGCCCATAAGGCGGATAAAGCGCACACGCCCAACTATTGTTTCATTTTGTATTTCATCTTGTGTTTCGCTAGATTCAGTTTCTTGGCTAGATTCTGCGTCTTGCGTTTTTAGATAGGCATATTTTTGTAGAAATTCTGCATTTGTTATTGTGCGTTTTGTGCCGTTTGCATAAGGATTTAGGTTTTTTTCTCTTAAAGTATGTGCTTTTTTTATTCGCTGTTGTATATAAGTGTTTTCAAACATCTTGCTTGTTTCTTTGCCTTTCTTAGTTTATTTTATTTGCGCCATTTGATTCTTTGGATTATAGTTTTTTATAATCTTTAGATTTTGCTTTATTGCCCAAATCTTTTATAGAAAATCTACTTTTTGCCTTTTATGCTTTTTTGCACATTTTGCAGTGGTTCAGGCACTTGCGGTAGATTTTGCTTTGCGCTATCGACTATTGGAAAATGTATAACAAATTCCGCTGCTTTTAGCATTTTTAGGTATATTTGGCTATTCTCTCGCGCTACTTTGCCGACATTTTCTTCGATAAACTTCACTTGAGATAGGCAGTATGCAATAATGCTAAAAATAAAAAATGTCTTTACGGAGCAAAAAACAAAACCAAGTGTTTTATTTAAAAAATCCAACCCCATAAAAGTAAATGTCCTAGAAAGCGCGTAAGCAACGAGCATAAAAAATATCCAGCTCACACCAAGCACCACAAAAAATCCAAGCACAGTATGAATGGTTTTACTATTAAAATCGTAGATTTGGGTTAGCACTTCGCCCACAGGTATCGCAAACATAGAGCCTAGATACACGCCAATAAGGATACCTAGCAGGCTACACACTTCTCTAATAAATCCATTTGCAAAACCGCGAAAACCAAACACGACAATAACAACAATCAAGCCCGCATCAATATAATTCATTTTTCACCACTCTTTTTGATTTTGTATTTTTAGCAATTCTGCCAAAATTTTACTTTTAGATTTTGGGGTTTTATTTTTGGATTTTATTTTGAAATTTAGCCAAAAAAGGCTATTATTCTAGCTTATTTTCACTTAAAAATCAATTTTCACTTAAAAAATTGTAAGGAAAATCCTTGAAAAAAAATCCACAAAAAAACAACTCCTCAAAAAAATCCCCCACCTCATATTTGCATTTTTACAAAATTCTTAAAAATATGATAGATTTTTTTCGCGCCAAACTAGATTTTATCGCCAATATCCCCAAACTTTCTTTGCCATCTTTGGTGCGATTTGACAAATCCCAATGGCAAAATTTTGCTTTGCTAAATTATTATGGTTTGATTTTTGGGATTCTCTTTAGTGCGTGGCTGTATGCGTTTGTAGGGATTGTGGAAGTATGTGGTGGCTTTAGTGATAACGTGTCTATGTGGCTTAATATGTTTGGAGTGATTGCATTAAGTGCGCTTGGGATTGTTAGTATAGCTTGCTATCTGCTTGCGCCTGTTAGGATACGATTTTATTTTGGATTTTTTGCAGGGATTTTACTTTTGTATTGGATTGCACTCTCATTTCGCTACACTCCATTCCCATTTCTTATACCTCTTGTGTGGCTTGGGATTGGTTTAATCATTGGGGCGATTTTTTGGGTATTGCTTTTTTTTAAACATATCATTTTTAGGATTTTCACACTTATGATTTTGGGGAGTATCCACCCTTTTGGATTTGATTGGCTTGTGCCACAAAGTTTTTTTGCATATAGTGCATTTGGTGTGAGTGAGTGGGATTTCTTCTTTGTCGTTGTAGGGGTGGCACTGCTAGTAGTAGCATTGCTTAGAAGTGATATAAACTTCCCCAAAAAGTCAAAAAAATCTCACTCCTCTAGTCTCCGTCCTAGTGTCCGCATCTATATAGGATTTTTTGGTGTGATAAGTTTGGCTTTGGCACTTGATATAGACGGACTAGGAGGGAAGCACACTCAAACTAGCACAGATTCTAGCACGCAACTTATCGCAAAATCTAGCACAGATTCTAGCGATTTGTTTTTAAGAGGAAATTTTGCCCTTGCCCAAACCTACTTTAAGCAAGATTTCAAATGGAGCAAAAGCGCGCTAGATGAGATAAAAGAAACGACATTTAGCACCATAGAGCAAGCAAAAATAAATGGCAAAAAAGCTATCATCTTGCCTGAAACGATACTGCCAATCGTGCTAGATTCTCAAATCGCCACTTTAGAGGAGCTACAAAGCATTTCAGATGATATTGCTATCATTTTGGGGGCGTTTAGTAAGCCAAATTTTAACTCCACTTATATCATTCACAAAGGCGAAGTGCAAATCCTAAACAAAGTGATTCTAGCTCCATTTGGCGAAAAAATGCCACTGCCTGACTTTCTAGCAAAGCCACTTTTGAAGCTGTTTTTTGGGATTGATGAGGGGCTAGATTCTGCTAGTGCGCCACAAGATTTTGTCCTTTTTGAGCGTGTGTTTCGCAATGCTATTTGCTATGAGGGGACAAGCAAAGAACTATATGCTGATAGCCCAAACCTCGTAGTGATGATAAGCAATAATGGCTGGTTTTATCCAAGCATTGAGCCATATTTGCAACGAACCCTTATGAAATATTACGCAAGAAAAGCAAAAAGCACGATTTTGCACTCTGCAAATCTTTCGCCCTCTTTTATCCTATCATCAAAAGTGCTTGATGATAATTTTGATACCGTGATACATATCAAGGATTAAAAAAAATCAAAAAACTAAAATACAAAGGAAAAACAATGCTACTAAGCGCGAAAAATGTCAGCCATAGTTTTGAGACACTTTTATATGAGGGGGTGGATTTGGAATTACAAGAGGGAGAGAGTATCGCTATTTTGGGTGTATCTGGCAGTGGCAAATCCACACTTCTAGCAAATCTATCCACTATGCTAGCACCAAAAAGTGGCACTATCTCACTGCTAGATTCTAGTGATGTTTACACACTAAGGCCGAATGAGCGACTAAAGCTGCTGCGCGAAAATCTAGGCATAATCTTTCAAGCACATTATCTTTTTCGCGGTTTTAGCGCACTAGAAAATCTCCAAGTAAGCGCGACACTCACGCAAAAGCCTATCGATATGGAGCTACTAGAAAATCTAGGTATAGCCCACACTCTCCACCAAAACTCCGCTGATTTATCAGGCGGGCAACAGCAACGACTATCTATCGCTCGCGTGCTACTAAAAAAACCTCGCATAATCTATGCCGATGAGCCAACGGGCAATCTTGACAAAAACACCGCGATAAGCGTGATGAACGCCTTGCAAGAATACATCTCTCATCATAAAGCAGGGCTTATCATCGCTACTCACGATGAAAGCATAGCAAAATCTTGCACATACACCTACACTATCCACCAAAAAGGCTTACGACAAATCTAATAACCACCCCCCTTTTTTTTTTGGATTCTAAAACTTTAAAAACACCCGCTTATCGTTATTTATTACTATCTAGTAATTATCTAGGATTTTTTACATTTTTGAGATTCAAACTCTTGTGCTAGAAATCTTGCTGTGTAGCTACGACTTTTTTTGGCGTTTTTTATGAAATCTACCACCTTGCCACTATCGACCACCTTTCCACCTTTTGCCCCACCCTCTGGTCCCATATCGATTATATAATCAGCGTTTTTGATTAAATCTAAATTATGCTCGACAACAATCACACTATTGCCTAGCTCGACTAGATGATGAAGCACACGCGTTAGCTTATCGACATCGCCGAAGTGTAGTCCCGTAGTTGGCTCATCTAGCACATATAGCGTGCGCCCCGTGTCTTTGCGACTTAGCTCCTTTGCGAGTTTGATTCTTTGGGCTTCGCCACCGCTTAGCGTTAGGGCATTTTGTCCTAGCTGGATATAGCCAAGCCCGACATCTTGCAAAGTTTTTAGCTTTTGATAGATTCTAGGGATTTTGGCGAAAAATTCGCACGCGCTATCCACACTCATCGCTAGCACTTCGGCTATGGATTTTCCCTTGTATTTGATTGACAAAGTTTGTGGGTTGTATTTCGCACCATTACACAAATCACACTTCACCATTACATCTGGTAAAAAGTGCATTTCTATGCGGATTTCGCCCTCGCCCTGACATTTCTCGCACCTCCCGCCTTTGACATTGAAGCTAAAGCGACTTACCCCAAAACCTAGCATTTTTGCTTCTTTGACTTGGGCAAATAACGCACGGATTTCGTCCATTGTGCCTGTGTATGTGGCAGGGTTGCTTCTTGGAGTGCGCCCGATAGGTGTCTGGTCTAGGTAGATTACTTTGTCTAAATGCTCTAGCCCTAGTATTTCTACGCCATCGCATTTTTTGATTTTTCTAGCATTGTTTAGAATCTCTTGGGCTACGGGAAGTAGCGTCTGAAGTATGAGAGAGCTTTTGCCACTTCCACTCACGCCCGTTACACACACAAAATTACCAAGCGGAATCTTTACACTTAGATTTTTTATATTGTTTATCGTTACGCTTGAGATAGTTAGCCACTCTTTTTGAGCGCGATTTTGCGGATAAAAAATATCTTTTTTGCGGTTTATGTATTCAGCCGTAAGCGTGTTTGCGCTTAGCATTCCACGCAAATCCCCACTATAAATCACCTCCCCACCACGATTGCCTGCCCCTGGTCCTATATCTACGATAAAATCCGCATTTATTATCGTCTCTCTATCGTGCTCGACTACGATTACGGTGTTGCCTTTTTCTTGCAGACTTCTAAGTGTTTTTATGAGCTTTAGGGTATCGCGCTCGTGCAAGCCGATACTTGGCTCATCTAGCACATACATTACACCTGTTAGCCCACTACCGATTTGGCTTGCTATGCGGATTCTTTGGGACTCTCCACCGCTTATAGTGCGTGCGTCTCTACCAAGAGTGAGATAGCCTAGCCCCACATCTACCAAAAAAAACAGCCTCTCTCTTAGCTCCTTTAGAATCGGCTCGGCTATCATTGTTTCTTGTGCATTTAGATGAGTGAAGTTTGCTTCTTTGGCAAAAAAAGCATAGCTCTCCTCTATGGGCATATCAATAACTTCGCCGATGCCTTTGCTAGAGACTTTTACGCTTAGAGATTCTGGCTTTAGTCTATGTGCTTTGCACGCACTGCAAGGCTTCTCACTCATATAGTCTGCCAAATCCCTCTCATCTCTAAACATATCGTGAGCTATGGCTAAAATCCCTTTCCACTCGCGCTTTAGCTTGCTCCCTCGCCACTCCAGCACAACCTCTTTGCCTCCGTTATAAAGCAAAGAATCTTGCTGTTGTTTGCTTAGCTCATCAAAGCTAGATTTTGTATCTATCCCCTCTGCTTTACAAAAAGCGCGAAACAGCTCGGCATAATAGCTACGATTGTAGCCAAAAATGACTTTTATGCCACCCTCTAGCAAGGGTAGCGAGGTGTTTAAAATCTTTTTTATATCAAGCGTATATGTGCTACCTAGCCCACCGCACATATCACACGCGCCTTTGGGGGAATTAAAACTAAAGCTAAGTGGCTCTAGTGGCTCAAAGCTTACCTTACAATCAAAGCAAGCAAAATGTTCAGAATAATGCACTATCTTGGATTCTGCGCTAGAATCTGCAATGCTAGATTGCTCTTTAGAGTCTTTAGATTCTAGCGTGTATTCGATTTCTACTTCGCCATAAGATTCATTTAGGGCTTTTTCTACGGCTTGGGCAAGTCGGGTTTTGTTTTCATCAGTATTTGTTAGCCTATCAATGACAACTTTTATCGTATGTTTTTTGCTTTTTGATAGCTCTATTTCCTCATCAAGTCGGGTAATGACACCATTTATCTGCGCTCGGACAAAGCCTTTTTGTCGCAAGTCTTGGAGTTTATCAGCAAATGTCCCCTTTTTTTCGCGCACTATGGGGGAGAGAATCATCATTTTTGCATTGCTTGGCAATGATAAAACTTGAGAGATAATATCACTTGAACTCATCTGTGAGATAGGCTTGCCACACAGATGACAATGCTGCTTGCCCACCCTTGCATAAAGCAAGCGCAAATAGTCATAAATTTCAGTTATCGTCCCAACCGTAGAGCGCGGATTTTTAGAAGTAGTCTTTTGGTCGATAGCAATCGCAGGGGTTAGCCCCTCAATTTTATCAACCTCTGGCTTGCCTACCCTATCCAAAAACTGCCTAGCATAGCTTGATAGAGACTCGATATATCGCCTCTGCCCCTCTGCATAGAGCGTATCAAATGCAAGGGTTGATTTGCCACTACCTGAAAGCCCTGTGAAAACCACTAGTTTATTTTTTGGGATTGTTAGGCTTAGATTTTTGAGATTGTTTTCTCTCGCGCCTATGATATGGATAAAATCTTGCATCACACTACTTGAAGTCTATTTTAGATTGTATTTTGGTTTGTTGCAAATTGCGTTGTTTATTCAATGATTTTAGGCACGATAAAAAAGCCATCTTGTGTGCTTGGTGCGTTTGCTAGCACTTCTTTTGCTATTGTTGATTGCTTTGGCTCATCAGCTCTTAGTGGTGTTTTTTCATTGTTTGTGAGCGTAATAGAATCCGTATCAATGCTATTTAGATTTTCTACAAAGTTCAAAATCTCACTAAGATTTTCGCGCACTTTTTCTTTGTGCTCATCATCGATTTCTATCATCGCCAATCGTTGCAACTTACCTAGCAATTCATCATCAATTTGCATTTTCACTCCTTATTGTCTCTGCTACAATGCTTTTTCAAAATCTACGCTTTTTTATCGCTCTTTATCGTATTGCGCGTTTTTTATACCATTTTGGTGGCTTAGATTCTAGCCCAGAGCCCTCAAACATATCATCGACATCGACACCTTTATCTAGCTTCCCTCCCCACGCTTCCAAATCCTGCTGAAACGATTCTGCATCTGAAAACATACTTCCCATACTCTCTATACCGCTCATATCCCATTTATTAAGTGGTTGATTAAAGTTTTTTGCACCAGCAAACATAGAAGTCATATCCTCGACATTTTCGACATTCCAAGAATTTAGTGGCTGATTAAACGCTTTTGCCCCAGCAAACATAAAAGTCATCACTTCGACATTGCTTACATCCCACTTATCAAGTGGTTTGTTAAACGCACTTGCATTATGAAACATTGCGTGCATTCGCTCTACATTGCTGACATTCCAGTCGCTTATATCTTGGTTGAAAGTTTTTGCACCTTGAAACATAAAACTCATATTTTCCACATTGCTTGTATCCCACAGCTCTATCCCGCTATAATCCCTTGAAGCAAGCACATCATCGCCTTTAAGCCCTTGAATAGCAAATAGAGAACTCATATCAGTAATTTTGCTTGTGTTTATCTCGCCTAGATTCACGCTTGGCTTACGCACTAGAATCATTAGCTCTTTTTTGGTTTTAGGGAAATACTTGTATTTTCTTGCGACTTTTGATGTGCTTTTGCTTGATTTTGCGCTTGGGTTTACGGGGTATTTTGCCATTTCACTTGAAATGAGGGCTTTTACCTCCTCCATATAGCACTTGCACGCACAGCCAAATAGTGCCATTCCCACACTTACACTTGCTAGAAGCACAAGAATTTTTTTAAATTTTTTTGAAGTGTTGTGATTTTGCATTTTCTCTCCTTAGTTGTTGTGGATTTTTATGGTTTTTAGTTGCTTAAGATTTAGCTTCTGCCTTGACTTATTACATTTTGGACTTACTGCATTTTGGGCTTATTTCATTTTGTTTTTATCACACCTTATTACCTCACATAACCTGATATTATAATCAAAAATTATAATACTTTGGCTTAAGTGGCAAAATTTAGTGCAAAATCTAGCGTGAATTTTGACTAGATTTGCCACCAAAAATCACAGCTCCAAAAATCGCCCAAAATCCTAAAAACACCGCGCAATATCCGTTTTATTTTTGGCGAGATTTTAGCATATCAGCGATTAAAAACGCTAGCTCAATAGCCTGCGTAGCATTTAGTCTTGGGTCGCATTGGGTATTGTAGCAAGAAGCGAGGTTTGCCTCTGTGATAGCTTGAGAGCCACCCACACATTCAGTTACATCATCGCCCGTCATCTCTAGATGCACGCCACCAGCGATACCACCCTCTGCCTTAGCGATAGCAAAAAACGCCTTGATTTCGCTAGCGATTTTATCAAACGCTCGGGTTTTGTAGCCATTGTTTGCTTTTATGGTATTTCCGTGCATCGCATCACTACTCCATAGTATCGCCCTACCCTCTCTTAATACCTCACGCAGTAGCTTTGGAAATCTCTCTTGTAGCACCCCATCGCCCATTCGCACGATTAGATTTAGCCTGCCCTCCTCATTTGTAGGATTTAGAATATCACATATTCCTAGCACCTCATCTTTTGTCGCATTTGGTCCTATCTTTACACCAAGTGGATTTTCAACCCCGCGCAAAAACTCCAAATGCGCTCCGTCCAAATCCCTCGTGCGCTCGCCTATCCAAAGCATATGCGCAGAGCAGTCATACCATTTGCCACTTAGGCTATCTTTGCGCACGAGCTGTTCCTCATAGTTTAGTAGCAGTGCTTCGTGGCTTGTGTAAAATTCCGTAGTTTTTAGCGCAGGAGTATTGGCAGAATCTATCCCACAAGCTTTCATAAACTCCAACGCCTTTGTAATATCTTTTGCTAGTTCCTCGTATTTTTGCCCTAGTGCGTTGTTTTTGACAAAGTCTAGATTCCACCTATGCACCTCGCTCAAATCAGCTAGCCCACCGCTTGCAAACGCGCGCAAAAGATTTAGTGTAGCAGCACTTTGATGATATGCCTTTAGCATTCGCGCAGGCTGTGGCTCGCGCGAAGTCGCACTAAAGTCTAGTCCATTTATAATATCGCCTCGATAGCTTGGCAAACTCTCCCCCTGCACTTCCTCAAAATCTGCGCTTCTAGGCTTGGCAAACTGCCCAGCAAGTCGCCCCACCTTGATGATAGGACACCCACCTGCAAATGTCAAAATCGCACTCATTTGGATAATGACTTTGAACAAATCGCGGATTCCACTTCCGCTAAATTGGCTAAAACTCTCCGCGCAATCCCCCCCTTGCAACAAAAACGCCTCGCCTCTTTGGGCTTGCTTAAATCGCTCTTTTAGGCTTCTAGCTTCGCCAGCAAACACAAGCGGAGGATATGAGGCTAGCTCACGCTCGATGGATTCTAGCTCGGCTTTATCGGTGTAGGTTGGGTGCTGCTTTATAGGGAATCTCCTCCAGCTTGTTTTTTGCCAGCTTGTCTTTTGAGAGGTCTTTTTATTTGGACTTGCATTTAGATTTTTGAGAGAATCTTGTTTTGACATTTTTTATCTCCTTGATAAGTTTTTTGCCCTGTGCGAGTTTTGTTTTAAGTTTTTTGTGATTTTAGTCTTGATTTTGCTTATAGCAAATGCCCTAGTTTTGCCTTTTTGGTGGCGAGATATTTTTGATTATGTTTATTTGCCTCTATGATGATTTCACTTCTCTTTACCCTCACAAAACGCGAAATCGCTTCAATCTTTTTGGGATTATTTGTAAGCAATTCCACTTCCCCTATCCCATAATACTCCAAAATCCCGCCCACGATTGAGTAATCCCTATCATCGCTACTAAAGCCTAGTGCGATATTTGCCTCCACCGTATCATAGCCCTTATCTTGCAGGGCATAGGCATTTACTTTGTTAAAAAGCCCGATACCCCTGCCCTCTTGACGCAAGTAGATGAGTAGCCCTCCCCTGCCCTCCCTGTCGCTTTGGGCGATTTTTTGCATAGCTAGGGCTAGCTCCCCTCCACAATCACATTTTTGCGAGCCAAACACATCTCCTGTAAGGCATTCTGAATGCACGCGCAAAAGCGGAGTAAAATCACTAAATGTTTTTTGACAAACATTTGTGGAATCTATATTGCCAAAATCTTTTTGACTAGAATCCACTTTTTTAAAATTTTGCTTGCCAAAATCCTGCTTGTGATTTTGCTCAAAACTTTGTAGATTTTGGGCTAATATTTTTGCTAGATTTTCGCTTAGCACGACTAAATGCTCTTTTGGTTGATTTGCAAAATGCGCCTGTGGCACACTCTCTTTTTGTGGAGATTTTTGCAAAAATGACTGAATCACAAAATCCCCAAATCGCGTTGGTAGCTTTGCTTGGGTAGAAATCTCTAAATCCATAAAAATCCTTATCTATAAAATTTGACACAAAAATAAAAGTTTTAAACAAAGCGCGATTTTAGCACAAATAACGCACAAAATGCAAAATCTATTTATTTGAAAAATTTATTGCTTTTTAGGGATTTGTCTTTTTCAAGCCAAAAAAGTAGTGCGCAAATAAGCACCAAAGAGGGAAGCAAAAAAATATCTTTGCCAAAAATCCACAAGCAAATAAGACTTACAAAAATCCCAATAAGTGCAGGGGATTTGTCCCTCACTACGCGCCATTGCTCGATAAATAGCACGATAAAAATCGCATTCATCACAAATGCCATTCCTTGAGCGTTAAAACTCGTTAGATGCTGACTTAGCAAAGCCCCACTCACGCAGCCTATCACCCAATAAGTTTGGTTTAGCAGTGCGATGAAAAACATAAAATACCCACTATCTATTTTTGGGCTTGCTTTGGTATTTGCTTGAGATTTTGGAGAAGTCTTTAGCGTATTTGGATTGGCACTTTGGCTACTTGGACGCGGTTTTTTTAGATTCAGCAGTGCAAAAGTCTCATCAGTAAGCGAAAAAATCAAATACCATTTTTTCTTTTTCTCAACACCTCTAAACAAGCTAAGAGCTGAAAGAGCGTAAAAAATCTGCCTAGAATTTATCATTAAAGCGAGCAAAAACGATTCTAGCAAGCTTGCTCCATTGGCAAGCAAAGCCACACAAGCAAACTGCATAGCCCCCGCATAGATAATCACCCCCATCCCCAAAGCCCAAACCCAGTTAAACCCAGCCTTTTGAAGCAAAATCCCAAAAGTCGCACCCATCAAAATATAGCCCACAAAAATCGGCAAAGTATGCGGAAAAGCCTCCTTAAATGCCAAAAAAGCAGGGTGGCTATGAAGCGAGTTAGTCAAATCAGCAAAAAAGCGAGTATCAAAACGCGAAAAAACAGAGTAAAAAATATTTTGCGTAGGATTGTCTTTGGTGGGAGTGGTGTTTTTGGTGTTTTTAGCGTGTTGGAGGTTTTGCCTGCCACACATATCACGCACATTTTCAAAAGCACGGTTTAATATGTTAGAAATGTTTTTAAGAGGTTGCACACTAGATTGCGTGCTAGATTTTGGAAATTTTGGCAAAGATTTTTTAAAAGATTTTTTATGCCTATCTTTTGTGTTTTTGACTTCGTTGTCCATCTCTAAATATTACCTTATTATACGAATTTATCTTTTAGAAAGATTTTAGCTTATAAATCACACCCAAAATCGCCTATAAGCGCAAATATGCGTGCCTAGTAGTAGATTTAGGCTTTCTAAAGCGTGAGATTATAGCAAATATGAGTTATGCAAAAGACACACTTTTTTAGCTATTTCTTAACAAATATGATTTTTAAATCCTGCAAAATTTTTATCTTAAAGTTTTTTAGAATGCTTTAGCAAATACTTTTAGGCTTAAAAATAGGTTCTACATTGCCTATGATTTTGTCCTATGATTTTGCCAAGTGATTTAAAGTCCTGCACAAAATCGCCTACACAAATAGCCTAAAAGTAAAAACTACCGCGCCAAGCAAATCTAGCGCGTATAGCAATTTACAAAACCTTATATAGCTTAGCATTTTTACTTCGCTTGTCTTAGCGACTTTTAGTCGCTTTAGTCGCGCTATCTCGCCTGCAAATACAAACACCATAAATCCACACATAGCCCATACACGCGCACTCATAGCCCAATGCACACTAGCTAGTATAAACACCCCTGTGAAGCTCCCAATACTCACAAGCAAAAAGATAAGCGGCATCACAAACCAAATCTTTGTAATCACTTTTTGGTAGGTTTTGTAAGTAAAAAGAGTGTATAGATTGATAAGAAAAGGTATAGGGAAAAATCCCATAAAAAATGCGTGAAAAAACACCATATCATTAAAGGCTTTTACCACCATATCAGCTTCATTTGGCATATTTGCTCCTTGTTTTGAAAATTATCTTGCAAGTTGTTTTGCAAGTTGTTTTGTGGATTGTTTTGTGATTTTTAGAGATTATTTTTTATGAACGCATTTTAGCAAGTTTATGCCCACAAAAACCTATCAAAATACCAAACAAAGCAGATTATAAAGCCCCAAACCAAAATCTAAAATCTATATTTTACCCCCACATTCCCACTTACAAAAGTTTCGTTTTTATCTTGGATTTTGCCTGCGATGATTTGCTTGACACCTGCACTTAGGGTGATTGCAAGCCCTTGATAGATGCCAATATCCACCCCCACAATCACTTGGAAATAAGTTTTTAGAAGTGGAGTGCTAGAAATGCTAAAAGTCGTAGGCGAGCCTACAAACGAACTCACAAAATCGCTACCTTTTGCTAATACATATTGCTCAAACTTTGGTGTTATATAAAAGAAACTATCCACATTCCAATAACCACGCAAATCCGCACCAAAATCTAAGCTCATATTGACACTATTTATCGCATTTATCTCTAGTGCCAAGTCGCCATTTTCGCTATATTTTGGTGTGTGGTTGTAATAAAGATTTAGCCCAATGAGTGGCTTTGCTACAAACATTTTATGTGGTGTGAAAATATATCCGTAAGCCCCACTCACACCCACAAATCCACGCGCAAAATCTGCTTCATTTTGAGTGGATACAACATAGCGATTTTGCTTAGTTATCGCTACTTGCCCAAATGCTTTTATATCCACTTCATTTTTTCCAAAAACAAGACGCGCATATCCACCAAACTGCAAATTGTTGCTATTTTGCGTGATATTTGTATCTTTGATTGTAGAATAAGCATAGCTCATATATCCGCCTACAAAATGCACCCCCAAAGCCCTATCATAGCCCGCATTTACACCATATAGCGCACCTGAATTTTGCCCGATGATATTTGCCCCGCCAAATACATTTGCCCAAAAATTATTTTGTAGATTCTCCCTATGTGCGTTTGCAGTGAGTGCTTGGCTTAAAGCATCATTTTTACCTGCACTATCTGCGCTTACTTTTGCAGTATTTAACGCGTAGCGAATATTTTGAAATGGATTTGAAAATCGCGCCACTCGCTCAAGTATAGCCATTTGCGTTTGCATATTTTGAGCAGTTATAGCAGTGTCATAATAGCTATTTTGTAAAGTCTGTTTAGCTGTATTTACATTCTCTTGTATCGCTCCTTTTGCATAGCCAAAAAACAAATCGCTGCCGATAATCGCACCAGCACTATCTTTAATATCTTGTTTTTTTTGATTGCAAGGCAGAGAGTAGCATATCGCCTGCTTGATTGCCATACTTTTTATTATATTCTTTTGCGATTTGGGTGTCTGTTTGTTTTTCCACTTGAGTTTTTAGGAATTCTAGTCTTGCTCTTAACTCTTGCAGTTTTGTCTTTTCACTTTGTGAATAACCACTATCTTTACCTGCCCATTCTGTGGCATCAATTTGCATTTGCTCGCCATCTATTGCGTCTATATCCACACCAATCAAAGCAGATTTTAGCTCTTTTAGCGTTTTTGTCCCTACCGCTCTCATAGCATAGAGATTATTTCTTTCTAGTTTTAGTTTAGCACCAAATATATCGCCACTATATCCTCCTATGATAGTGCCTCTTTTCTTGCTATTTTTGTCCAAAACCTCAAAATCATAAGTTTTTTCTAGCATAGTAATATCTCTATGTATGACTGAAAAACTAGCAGTGTTCCCGCCTCCCAAAGTAATTCCACCATTTGAGCTAAGCACTAGCACTTTTGTTTGAGTGTTGCCTAAAAAATCATTAGAGATGATTGAAAAGTTCGTATTTGTTGTATTGCTTTTTCCACTAACGATTATACGACCTCTATTTGCCCCTCCACCTACATTGCTGATTTGCGCACCTTGCGTGCTTAGATTACCATTTAGATTTAGGATTCCATTAAAAGTCATAGTTTGTTCTAAGCCATTGTCATATATTTTCATTATCCCCGTGTGAATCTCTAGACTACCACCCTGCACGGTGAGATTTGCATTGATAGTTGATGGTTGTGATATAGTCATATTCGCACCAGCAAGATGAGGGATAAGCAATAGCTCTTTTGCACTGATAGCAAAGCCAAGATCATTTTCACCATTGGCAACTATATCATCATAAGAAGTGATAGTCGCTTGTGGAGCGGAAATGACAAAATAAGAAGCACCTTTTTTTCGTAGCTGTGAGCCAAGTTCGTTTATACCCCAAAGGGATATGCTAGTTTTGATGGGATTCTCATAAGCATATACGCCATTCCCTTTGTCTATAAAATCTTTTGCTTCTAAAGCATTTGCAAAATTTGAAAGCAAACAAAAGATTAAAGAAGTAGTTAATAAAACTAGTCTTTTACGAGAGAGAGAGAGAGAGTTTGCGCAAAATATTTTGTGTTAGATTTTGTTTTTTTGTGATTTATTGTAGCTGTCATTTTGACTCCTTTTTGATTTTTTAAGTTTAAGCAAATCTTATGCCTTTAGCAAAATTTTTTAACAAAGCAAGGTGCTACAAATGCAATTTGTTTGCAATATCTTGCTTGGATTTTGCTAAGATTTTGATTTATTTTTTAAAAGAGGTTATAAATGATACAAAAATCTACCGATTCCACTCCCAAAACCGCCGTCTTGCTTCTAAATATGGGAGGACCCACCGATATTTCAGGCGTAGAGCCGTTTTTAAAAAACATTTTTGCCGACCCATTGCTTTTACCTATCAAAAACAGCTTGATTCGCAAAATGGTAGGCAACATAATCGTATCCAAGCGACTAGAATCCGTCAAAGAAAACTACCGCAAAATAGGTGGCTACTCCCCTCTTATCAAGCATACTTTTGCCCTCACTTCCACGCTAAATGCACTAGATTCTAGCAAGACTTATAGCTATGCGATGAGATATTCCCCACCATTTTGCAAAGATGTCCTAGCTGATTTAAAAGCACAGGGAGTGCAAGATTTGGTGCTTTTTAGCCTATATCCGCAGTTTTCTACTGCGACTACATACTCCTCCTTGCTTGATGCCAAATCCTGCCTAAAGTCCCTAGAGTATGCACCTCGCGTGAGTGTGGTAGAGCATTTTAGCGAGTATGTGCCTTTTTATGAGCTAATCGCAGATGAGATTATCTCCACACTAAATGGCGCAGATAGCAAGGAGTTTGTGCTACTACTCTCTGCGCACGGACTACCAAAAAGCCTTATAGAAAAGGGCGATTGCTATGTAGAGCATTGCGAGAGGGGCAAACAAATAATACACAAAATCTTGCAATCTAGGGGGGTTGATTTTGCCAAAATAGTGCTTTGCTTTCAAAGCAAAGTAGGACCTATGCGCTGGATAGAACCAAGCACAAAAGACACCATATCCGCACACAAAGATAGCAAAATCATCATCTACCCACTTGCCTTTACCATAGACAACTCCGAAACCGACTACGAGCTAAAAATCCAATACAAAGAGCTAGCAGATTCTTTTGGAGTGCGCGATTATCGCGTGTGTGAGTGTCTAAATGACAAAGAGGGCTTTGCCAAAGTCATCATAGACCTAGCAAATCAAGCCCTACAAAAGCACACCACACAGCAAATCGCCCCCGCAAAATCAACAAAAAAGCCAAACACAAAACCTAAACCAAAATCTAGTAAATCCCAAAAATCACACAAATCTATCAATGCAAAACCTAGTAACAAGTCCAAACCAAAACAAAAACACAGCAAAAATCCCCAAACAAACCACAAAAAAGGAAAATCAAATGCCTAATCCCACACAAAATCATTTCACAAAAATCAAACAAAATCACTTAGATAAAAATAGCTTAAGCCATTTGCTAACAAAGCTAAAAAAGCGCAAAAATCACTTCGCACATATCGCATTTTTGCCGTTTTTTTGCGCCCTATTAGCCCTAAATGCCACGCTACTAAGTGGCTGCAAAGATGAAGCTAGCCAAAGCATAGATTCTAGTGATTTGGACAAAAACTCCTACTCTGGACTAGAGCATATTTTCAAAGATACCAAAGAGATTAGCCCTGATGGAAAGTATATGCTACTAATATTTGGGGCAAATGGTTGCAAATATTGCGAAAATCTAAAAAACGATATTAAGCAAGATAAAGCCCTGCAAAAAACCATAGGAGAAGACTTTAGCGCGTATTATATAAACCTAAGCTATGCCAAAATCCACAATTTCAAAATCGCCCAAGCAAGCACACCAAATGCCACGCAAAACAACGCACAAAAAGGCATAAAAGAAGTCAAACTCCCCACAAAAAAACTAGCCCAAATCTATGCTGTGTCGCCCACGCCCACTATCGTGCTAGCTAGCAAGGAGGGGCAGACGATTTTGCAATACCCTAGCTACTTGCCACCCGCGCAGTTTAGGGCATTGCTAGGCTTTATCACAAGCGAGAAATGGCGCGAAGCAAAAGATGATGAAAAAAAGCTAAACACACTTGTGCAAAAAGAGCTACAAAAAGCGTGGGAGCAAAATAATTTCTAGCAAATCACAGCACAACAAATCACAACAAAAGGACAGCAATGGCATTTTTATCAAAATTAAGCACAAAGCTAAACAAAAATCCACAAAGCGCAAACTCACAGCCACAAAAACAATCCCAAAAAGAATCGTTGCTTAGCATTTTTTACTCATTTTGGGTGATTTTGCCAATTATGTTTTTCTACGCACTTTCTTGCGCGGTAGCGACTTTTATCGAAAACGACTATGGCACGATTGCTGCAAGGGCGATTGTGTATAATTCGTGGTGGTTTGCACTTTTGCATATTTACCTTATTGTCGCGCTTATTGCGAGCTTTATCCATTATCGCTCGCTGCCACGCAAAAAATACGCTTCCGCACTTTTACACCTATCTTTTATCATCATCATCATCGGTGCAGGTATCACGCGCTACTTTGGTAAGGAGGGAATGTTTATCATAAGCGAAAATCAAAAAGCAGATTTTTATTATTCAAGCGAAAACTATATAAATATCTCTGCGATTGATGAAAATTGGCAAAAAGCACAGCCACAATTTGTAAGCGCGGATATTAGCGTATATGGGACATTTTTTGCCAAACCAAAAATCAATGAGGTTGTAGAGATTTTTGGCAAACCTTTGCACATAGTATCTAAAGACATAGCCCTAACCCCACCAAATCCACAAGAAGAAAATCTAAAAAATAGAGAAATGCTCCTAACCCTAGAGGTAAGCTACAATGGCGATACTCAAGAAATAACCCTGCTAGGCGGACTAGGTGGCTCTAATGAGCATAGAATCTTGCGCGTAGAAATAGGAGGAATGAAGTTTGGATTTCATTGGGGGGCAAAAAAAGTGGCTTTGCCTTTCCAAATCCGCTTACTAGAATTTGAGAAAAAAACCTACGCAGGCACAGAAAATCCCTCCTCTTATGCTTCACAAATCGAAGTGCTAGATGAAAATGACAAGATTTTGTTTCCATTTAGAATCTATATGAATCACACGCTAGATTTTGGCGGGTATCGATTTTATCAGAGCAATTACTACTTTGATGATGAGACAAACTCCTACACTAGCGTGCTATCAGTCAATAACGACCCCGGCAAAATCCCAACCTACATAGGCTACGCGCTTTTGATTTTGGCTGGGCTTTTGGTGCTATTTGACAAAAATGGGCGATTTAGGACGCTTGCAAAATATCTCCACAATGCAGAATCTAGCACGCAATATAATGAAGCAGAATCTAGTGCAAAATCTAGCAATTTCTTAAACCCAAAAGAATCTAACACAAAAGATAGGGCAAATTCTGTTGTGGATTCTAATGTGGATTTAAAAATAGATTCAAAAGCAAATTCTAAAGCAAAGTCTAAAATAGATTCCAAAACAGATTCTACAAGCACCAAAAGAGGGCGACCTAAAAAAATGCAAGAAACCACTCAACCCAAGAAAAACACAAATAAAACCACAAAAAAGTCCACACTAAAATCTCTAGGCATTGCGCTTGCTTCACTCGCACTTATTGCTACTACGCAAAACACTATCGCAGATTCAAGCAAAGCCCAAAATATACAAACGCACTCATCATCTAAACAAGCCACGCAGTCAAGCACACAAAACACTAGCCAAGCACCACAAAACCCACACCCAAATATGCAAGATATGTCCCTACCAAGTGCAGATTCTCTAAATCTCTCTCCCACACTAGAAAAAGCCCTAAATGACGCTCGTATCAGCCCTTATCTCCTAAAAGATGAGGACATACAAGAGAGGCAAAATCTATTAAAGGCAAATGCTAGCGAGTTTCAAGCACGGTTTGGCAAAATCCAAGTGCAAGACTTTGCAGGGCGAATCAAGCCTTTTGATACCATTGCTATGGAATTTGTGCACAAAATCCACAAAAAAGACGGATTTAGCGGGCTTAGCAATGTCGAAGTCTTGCTAGGAATCATCGCTTTTCCAAATGATTGGATGAGGGTGAAATTTATCGCCACAGACACGCCAAGACTGCGTGAGATTTTGGGCACACCAAAAGACAAAAAATATGTAAGCTGGCTTGATATTTATGATAGCAATCTAGGGGAATCAAAGCTGCACAACTACCTAGCCGAAACAAGCAGAATCCCCGCTAGCGAACATAGCAAATTTGACAAAGATGTCATCGCTGTTAGCGAGCGATTTGAGATTTTTACCAATACCCAAAACCTCCTTACTCTGCGAATTTTCCCCGATAGAGAAAGCAAAAGGTGGTTTTCTCCTAGCGAACTTATGGTGCTATATATGCAAAAAATGCTAAATGAGGAGCAATCCAAACTCTTTGAAGTGCAAGCCTCAATGATAAATATGCTCCAATTTAGCGTGCTAGAAGGGACAATCACTAATTCTTGGAAAAACGCAAATATCGCGCTAAAAGCGATAGAATCCTACCAAGAAAGCAATGGCGGAAGCGACTACCTAAGCCAATCGCAAGTCGAGTGGGAAGTCGCCCTAAATCATTACAATATCTTTGAAAAACTGATTTTTCCATATATGATTTTGGGATTTGCAGGATTTATCGTGGTGCTTGTTTTTATCGTGCGAGATAGGACATTGCCAAAGGGGCTGTATTATGGTATTTTTGGAGCTTTGGGGGTGTTTGTGCTAGCACATAGCTTTGGGCTTATCTTACGCTGGTATGTCGCTGGACACGCCCCGTGGAGTGATGCCTATGAGTCTATGCTATATATTGCGTGGGCTAGTGGCATAGCTGGAGTGGTGTTTTTTAGGCGATATATTTTGGCATTGTGCGCTTCTAGCTTTTTATCTGGCATTAGCCTTTTTGTCGCGCACGCTGGATTTATGAATCCACAAATCACAAACCTCGTCCCCGTGCTAAAATCTTATTGGCTAAATATCCACGTAAGCGTGATTACAGCTGGATATGGATTTTTGGGATTGTGCTTTATGCTTGGCGTGTTTAGCCTTGTGCTATTTTTGCTACGAAGCAAGCGCAGAGCAAACATTGACAAAGCGATTTTTTCAGTTGGTGCTATCAATGAAATGAGTATGATTTTGGGGATTTTGTTTTTGACTATTGGTAATTTTTTGGGCGCGGTGTGGGCTAATGAATCTTGGGGGAGGTATTGGGGCTGGGACCCAAAAGAAACTTGGGCACTAATTAGCATAGGAATCTATGCCATTGTCTTGCACTTGCGGTTTATGGGATTTGCAAATATGCCATTTGTGTTTGCAAGCGCGTCTGTGCTGGCGTTTTATAGTATTTTGATGACTTATTTTGGGGTAAATTATTTCCTATCAGGCAAGCATTCTTATGCTTCTGGCGACCCTATCGTTATACAATGGTATGTCTATGCCTTTGTGCTTGGCACGATTGCTTTGATAGTCTTTGCGTTTTTTAAGCGCAAGCTAAAAGGCGTGTATTAGGGCACAAAGCCACACATAAGGCAAAGCATTGCGCAAGATTCTTTTAAGCATTGGGGTATTTCTAGCCACACTCATAGTGAGCGCAAATCTTTTGCTTTTTACCTCATTTGGCAACAAGATTTTAGCCCCCATACTCCAAGCAGGGCTAAACTATAAGCTACCCATTCGCACCAAAATCCAATCATTACGCATATCTTTTGGCAAGATAGAGGCATCGCTCATCATCGCAGACACGCTAAAATCTAATCTCAAAGGCAGATACACGCTAAAAGGCTTTGATATTTTGGCAGATTTTGCCCCTACTGATGAGCTACGCGATATACTTAGCGCAAGCCAAAAGCACTCAAACCAAAAATCATCACCAAACTCCACAAAAAATGCTCCACAAAATAATCTGCAAAACACTTTACAAAATCTGCAAAATCCACCCTCAAACACTTCACAAAATCCCACACAAAGTCAAGCGCAAAACCCTGCGCAAAATACCTCTCCATATCTTTTCACTCTGCGCTTTGTAGGCAGATATAAAGACTACATTATCACAAGCATAAAAGAATCTAGTCAAATATCCGCACTTGAATATTTGCCCACTCCCTCTCACGCAACGCCTAATCCTCTCACTACTTACTCTCTTTCTACTCACACCTTTGCCACTCACGCAAATGTGCAATCCACACAAAAAAGATTAGCCCAAATAGAGCAACAAACCCTACCCCAAACCTCAAAAACACAATATTCACAAGTGCAAAACTTACAAGATGAGGACGATTTTGGCTCGTTTGAAAACACTATGGAACATTTTCGCCATCAAAACTCACAAACACCCTTGCCCTCTCTAAATACACTTCCCTCGCTACCTGATTTGTCCCATCCAAACACGCAGCTAGACAATACAGATTCTACCTCGCTTGATTTTGCGCTAGATTCGCCTGATTTGACACTGCAAAATCCACTCCTTGATTCTAGTCCTGATTCTATTTTGCTTGATTCCGCACTTGACTTTGCACTAGATATGATGCAAAATCCAGCCAATCAAACCCCACAAGTAAATATTTTGGCTAGGGCGAGATTTTTTGAGATAAAGCAATACGCCTTAGAGCTAAAGGCTTTTCCCTCTATCATCGTAAGTAAGATTTTAGATTTTCCTTATGATTTTTATGGGATTTTTGACCTAAAGGCAAAAGCCACGCTTCACGCCAAAAGAGAAAAAAGCAATATAAACGCGATTTTAAACGCCAAAAATCTAATCATACAAAAAAACCAAAAAAATCAAAAGATTCAGCGCAATCCAAATGCAAATCTGCTTAGCTTGCAAGCAAGATTTGGCACGCAAGAGGGCAATCTTTTGAGCACACTATCTATAAGCCTAAAATCCTCCCTAACCTCACAGCTAAAATCCCTAAAATCAACACCACGCAAAAGTATCATAGATAAGCCAAGCACGCCAAAAGACATACTGCCAAATATTACTTTACTAGCCCAAGCTAGCACCAATCTAAAAACCCTAAAAACCCAAGCCAAAATCACAGATACCTATGAAATCCCACTTGGCAGGCTTGACTTTAGCCAAAATGGCGAATATGACTTAGAGATTTTCAACCTCGCAAATTTGGGCGCGATGCTAAGCTTAAGACTTCAAGGAGATATGCACTTGCAAGGAAACTATGACATACAAAATAGCGTAATCGATGGCAAAAGCAACACACTAGGAGGGGTAAGCTACTTTGAGCTAAATGGAGACAATCTAAAAATAAATGCCGAAAATATCGCTTTAGAAAAACTTTTAGCCCTATTTGGTGTGCCTAGCGTGCTTGAGGGGAGAGCACAGATGAGTGCAAACTATAATTTTCTCTTTGCCAAAGGGACTATGAGCCTGCAAGCAAGCAATCTTGGAACAAATATCAATAGCGCGGATTTAAGTTTTTATGGGATTGAGGGGCTTAGCAAAAACCCCTCTCCTTTGGGAGCGGATTTGGAAAATATCTTAGAATCAAATAGGCTAGATTTTGGGGATTTGCAAACCACACCAAAAAATGTGATAAACACACCACAAAACACCACAACCCTAAGTATGCAATCCAAGCTAAACGCAGGCGTAAATGATTGCTCCCTAAACATAGACACACCAAGTGAAAAAATAGAATCCACTCGCTGCACCATAAACCTAATCGCTCAAAATCTACAAATCACCCTAACCCTAAAGCCCAAAAAATACACACAACAAGAATCGCAAAATCAAGCACAAAACCCGCCCGAATGGACAGAATCAAAAGAACTAGAATCAAATATGATTTCGCCACAAAATCAGCAAAATCTAAACTCACAAAATCTAATCCCGCAAAACTACTCAAATACGCAAAATCCAAACATACAAAGCGCAAATATACAGAATGCGAACATACAAAACGCAAATATAGTAGAGGGCTTGCAAATAAATATTAGCGGGAGTTTTTCTTCTCCACAAGTGCAAAAAAACCTCCCAGAATTACCCCCAGATGATGATGAATTCCTAGAATTTTAGCTATGCTTTTTAGTGCATTTGCAAAAGTAGCTTAACCGCATTTATAAAAGCAATTTATAGATTTTATCTTTGGATTGCAACTCTTGCTATGTTCTTAAAATTTTGTGCTATTTTTTGCAATTTTCGCAATAGCAGTCTTTGCAATATTTTTTTACGATTCGCTCCACTTCGTTGTGGTAGTTTGGCGAATCATACATAGCAAAACAAGATAGAAGCGAACGGATTTTGTGGTGTTTGTCAATATAGTTTTGTAGCTCTTTTAGTGGCCGTTTGCCTCCCCATTTTAGTCGCTCTTTTAGGGAATCTATGTCTTTTTTGCCCTCCGATTCTGCATTCAAATCACGCGAATAATTCGCACAATAATCAAGCCCCCAAATTTTGTAATCCTGCCTTGCAAAAAGCTTAAACATTTCTTTGCCCTCCATATTTACAGACATACTTGCGATATTATTTAGCGGTTTGGCATAAATAAAAAAACTACCTAAAAAACCCAGAAGCAAAAAAGTGCGACAGAAGCAAGAAGTGTAAGAAAGGATTTTAGGCTGTGGCAACATATTTAGATTCCTTTTTAGATTTTATCGCTTAAAACAGCAACAATGCAAAAAAAGGCGATTATAGCAAGTTTGAGAATATTTTTGTTTAATGATTTTTTCATAGCGCAAAGTTTAGTAAGTTTAATCAAAAATTGCCACCAAAATCGCCACAAAAATCTCTCCCCAAAAATCCATAGAAAAATCAAAAACACAAGCCAAAATCTAGCGCAATATAGCAAAACTTAAGCCGCCGAACAATTTGCCTAAAACAATTTGCTTTTAAGCAAACTTTAGCTAAAATCGCCTTTTAACTTTTGGCAGGAGCGCGACAAATGGAGAATCTACTTGATGATAAAAATATCATAGACATAAATATTGATGATAGCATTAAGGAGAGTTATTTAGATTATTCGATGAGCGTCATCGTAGGGAGGGCATTGCCCGATGCCAAAGACGGGCTAAAGCCCGTGCATAGGAGAATCCTATATGCGATGAATGAGCTAGGTGTAAGCTCTCGTGCAAGCTATAAAAAATCCGCTAGAATCGTAGGTGATGTCATCGGTAAATACCACCCACACGGCGATACAGCCGTATATGACGCTCTCGTGCGGCTTGCCCAAGATTTTTCTATGAGACTAGAGCTAGTCGATGGGCAGGGCAACTTTGGCTCAATTGACGGCGATAGTGCAGCTGCTATGCGATATACCGAAGCGCGTATGACACAAGCAAGCGAGGAAATGCTACGCGACATAGACAAAGACACAGTTGACTTTGTCCCAAACTATGATGACACCCAAAAAGAACCAGATGTCCTCCCCACACGCATACCAAACCTCCTTGTCAATGGCTCAAGCGGAATCGCCGTAGGTATGGCGACAAGCATACCACCACACAGAATCGATGAAATAATAGACGCTCTTTTTTGCGTGATAGACAATCCAAAAACACCACTTGATGAATTATTGGAGCATATCAAAGGACCAGATTTCCCAACAGGTGGAATCATCTACGGCAAGCAAGGCATAATCGATGCCTACGGCACGGGTAGAGGACGCATACGAGTGAGAGCCAAAACCCACATAGAAAAAACCAAGACAAAAGACATTATCATCATTGATGAGATTCCCTACCAAGTAAACAAAGCAAAACTTGTCGAGCAAATAAGCGAACTAGCAAAAGAAAAAATCATCGATGGCATAAGCGAAGTGCGTGATGAGAGCGATAGAGAGGGTATGCGAGTAGTCATCGAGCTAAAAAAGGACGCGATGAGTGAAATCGTGCTAAACAATCTCTACAAATCAACGACAATGGAAAGCACATTTGGGATAATATTGCTCGCTGTAAACAACAAAGAACCAAAGATTTTCACTCTCTTAGAATTGCTAAATATTTTTATCTCACACCGAAAAACCATCATCATTCGCCGCACGATTTTTGAGCTAGAAAAGGCAAAAGCTAGAGCGCACATACTAGAGGGGCTAAAAATCGCGCTAGATAATATCGATGAAGTCATCGCCCTAATCCGCGCTAGCAAAGACACAGAGGAAGCAAAAAACGGGCTTATGAGCAAATTTGGCTTAAGCGAACTACAAGCAAAAGCTATCCTAGAAATGCGCTTGCAACGGCTAACAGGACTAGAGCGCGACAAAATCGAAAACGAATATGCCGAGCTACTAAAACTTATCGATGAGCTAAGCAAAATCCTAAAAAGCGAAGAGCGACTAAAAGAAATCATAAAAGAAGAGCTAGCAGAAATCAAAGATAAATTCTCCACACCGCGCAGGACGCAGATTGAGGAGGATTATGACAATATCGATATAGAGGACTTAATCCCAAATGAACCTGTGGTAGTAACAATGAGCCACAGAGGCTATGTCAAACGAGTGCTACTCAAAACTTATGAGAAGCAAAATCGCGGTGGCAAAGGCAAAATAAGTGGCAACACACACGAAGATGATTTCATAGAATCATTCTTTGTGGCAAATACCCACGACACGATAATGTTTATCACAAATCGTGGGCAACTCTATTGGCTAAAAGTCTATAAAATCCCAGAAGCAGGGCGCACCGCTATCGGCAAAGCTGTGGTAAATCTAATCAACCTCCAAGCTGATGAAAAAATAATGGCAACAATCACAACAAGTGATTTTAACAAAGACAAATCGCTAGTATTCTTTACCAAAAACGGAATCATCAAGCGCACAAACCTAAGCGAATATAGCAACATAAGAAGCGTAGGCGTGCGAGCGATAAACCTAGATGAAAAAGATGAAGTCGTAACCGCTAGAATCATCACCCAAGAAGTAAAAGAGCTATTTATCGCCACACAAAAAGGAATGTGTATCAAATTCCCCATACAAGATGCAAGAGAAATCGGCAGAGTAGCTAGAGGTGTAACAGGCATACGATTCAAAGAAAAAGGCGATTGTGTCATCGCGGCCACCACGATAGGAAGCGATGAAGACAAACTCCTAACCGTGAGTGAGCGCGGTATCGGCAAGCAAACAAACGCAGGTGCATATCGCTTGCAATCACGCGGAGGAAAGGGAGTCATCGTAATGAAAATAGATGACAAAAAGACAGGGAATCTCGTAAGCGTGGTAAATGTAAATGATGAAAAACTAGACCTTATGGTGCTAACAAGCAAGGGCAAAATGATACGCGTAGATACCGAAGCAATAAGAGAATCCGCACGCAATACAATGGGTGTCAAAATCGTAAATGTCGCAGGCGAAAAGGTGGCGTTTGCCGTTACTTGCCCCAAAGAGGACAAAGAAGACGAACTAGATGAGGGAGAGGGTGGAAGTGATATAAAGGGCGAAAATCTCTAAACCACACATAATCAAAAAGTGTAGGATTGAGGTAGTATAAGTCCAAAATAGCGATAAGTCAAAGTGGAGGGATTTGCTTAGATTTTATTTTGCGTATGTTTTTTATAGATTCTAAGATTTTGCGTAGTCCCTTTGCGCAGTTTAGTTTTTAGTGAATCTTTGTTTTATGAGGGATTTTGTTGTCGAGGGGAGTTTGCTATCTTTAGGTTATAAAACTATTTTTGGTGGGGGTTTGATTCTTGTGGTTTTTACTAAATTTTGGCTACAAGGTCTAGTAAGTATAAGATTTGCTCTTATAGATTGTTTGTGATTCTATTTATACCATAGCGATTATGACGGATTTTTAGCTTGATTGCTTTAAGGGGCAAGATTAGCAAATCGCCTCTTTTGCGCCTTTGCCAAGACTTTTGACAAAAATAAAATAGCTCAAAGGCAAAGTTATAATCGCTTGGGATTAGTTTGTGCAAATCGCAAGATTTGCCACCACAAGATTCACCACTAGATTCGCCAAATTTACGCGATTTCAAAATCTCTTTTGGATTCTTACCAAAGACTTTTGCCACCACAAAAGGCAACGCAAAAAATCCAAGCGGATTTTTTACACATTTTAGCAAGTAAATCGCCACGCAATTTTCGTAATTCTTATCGCTATTTGCGCTTAATCTCTCAAACTCGCTTTGCAAAATGTCCGCAAATTGTGGCGTTTTTAGCGCGACTTCCCACCAAAGCAAACTAATATTTTGTCCTTGCACATTGCAGATTTTTGGATTTTGCCACTGTTTCGCACAAGCACTTGTAAAGTGAAAAATCACAGGATTTTTTAATGCAAAATCCATCTCTTTGCGCGTGTAGTCAAATTTGAAATGATTGGATTCATCATTGCAGATACTTTGCAAAAATGCGCGTGGCAAGATGTTGAATTCAAAAGGAAGTTTTAGACGATTTTGCTCCACTATCACAGCATTTAGCGTATCTTGGTCATGCATATCCAAATGATAATTTGCCATAACCTCAAAGCATTTTTGCACAATATTTTGTTTTTTCCATTCGGGTAAATTTAGCAGTAAAAATCCCGCATTAAAATGCGTCCCTGTGAAATCAATATCTCTAAAATCACTTCTCTTAGCAATTAGTTTTGGTTTTTTACGCAATGAATTCCTTACAATATAGTCCTTTACCACGCCCACGCATTTTTCACCCATATCAAGCGCAAATAATTCCCTCAAATCGCCCACCACAAGCATATCAATGTCTAAATACAAGCACACGGCGCAATTTTGTGGTATGAATTGTGGGATAAAAAAGCGAAAATATGTCAAATAGTTACCATTTAGGCGTGGAAGTCCGCTAAATAGCTTGTCATCGCAAATATGAATGTAAATCTCACAAGGATAGATTTTGGCTAAATCTTTGGCAAGATAAGTAAACCTAGTGCGTGAATCATCACTCAAAAAATCACTAATTATGTGAAAAATATAGCCCTCGCGCCTCTCATCATCACTTAGTGAATCATAATCACGCTTTGGGTAAGAATCTAAATGAGAATTTGTAGAATTTCTTAATGAACTTTTAGGATTTAAACTCTCTCTCTCTCTCTCTCTCGTTTGCGGCAAAGAAATCTCTAAATCGTTTTGCGCTATCTGTGCTTTTGATAATGCTAGTTATCAACACAGCGGTATATTTCGCATACGCTTCATTGGCACAAAAAGATATGTGAAACATTATAAAATCCTTTGTAATGTTTAAATTTTATGAAATTTCCCGCCAAAAAAAAAAAAAAAACGACAAGCAAAAATAACATAAAAAAACTGAAGTAAAAACTACTAAGAGCTAGATTCTACAAATCTAGCTCTTAGGTAATCTTTTTTAGAGATAGGTAAAAAAAATGAATTTTTATGATTTTTGTATTTTTTTAGCTACTTTCTCCACTACGAGTTTCTAGTTTTTCACAAACTCAATAGTAGCCATTTGTGAAGCATCTCCACGCCTTGTGCGAGTGCGGTTGATACGAGTGTAGCCACCTTTGGTATCTTTATAGCGTGGAGCAACTTCTGTGCATAGTTTTTTGGTAGCGGATTTATTTTGCAAATACGCATACACAAGTCTATGTGCGTTAAAATCCCCTACCCTCGCAGTAGTTACAAGTTTTTCTATATAAGTTTGCAATTCTTTTGCCTTAAATACGCCTGTTTCAATTTTTTCATTGTCAATAAGCGCAATAGCAAGGTTTTTTAACAATGCCTTTCTATGCGAGCTTGTCCTACCCAATTTACGATAGCCGTGATTATGCCTCATTAGATTCTCCTTATCTTGTTTTGCCGATTTTTTTGTTAAACGCTGCTTGGACTTCTGGAGGTAGATTTGAGCCAATAGGATAGCCAAGAGAGCTAAGTTTTTCAGCAATCTCATCAAAAGATTTTTTGCCCATATTTTTGATACCTTTTAGGGTTGATTCTGGCATCATAGCTAGCTCGCCAATGTATTGCACACCGATTTTATCAAGGCAATGAAAGCAACGAGTGCTAAGGTTTAGGGTGTCGATTTTGATAAGCAAGGTTTTTAAGTCAATCGGGTCATCTGGTGGAAATTTTATATCTGGATTTAGCACTGAAACTTCACTGCCAAATATATTCATATGAGCCTGTGCGATAGCAATAGAGTTTTTAAACACATCAAGTGGCTCTACTTGCCCATCTGACTCAATCTCAAAAACAACTTTTTCATAGTTTGGATTATCATCCACAAGAACATCTTGAATTTCGTAGATGACTTTTTTGACAGGTGTAAAATGTGCATCCAAAGGAATAAGCCCGATTTCGCCCGTGAAATCTTTATCCTTGCGCACTAAGTCATTTGGCTTAAAGCCGATAGAGCGCTTCACTACAAGTGAGAAGCTAAACTTCGCGTCTTCATTGATAGTGGCAAGATGAGCCTCTTTGTTTACGACATCAATTTCATCAGTAACCAAATGTGCACCTTTCAACTCCATAGGTCCTTTGAAATTATAATTAACGCGAATAGTATTTTGTAATTCTTTAGATTTGCTAGCAAAGCGAATTTTTTTAAGATGCATAATAAAAGGAGTTACATCTTCAACCACGCCACGCATAGAATCAAACTCGTGAGAAACGCCATCAATATGCAGCATAACAGGTGCATAGCCCGGCGTGCAAGATAGCATAAGCCTGCGCAACGGATGCGCAAATGTGATAGCATAGCCCGGCTCAAAAGGCCACACACTTACACGAATACGATTTGTGCCAATGTCCTCTACTAAAATCTCATTTGGAATGTGAGGAACTGTCTTAAAAATATCCATATTACCACCTACTTTTTTGCATTATTTGGAATACAACTCAACGATAAGTCTCTCTTCGATAGGAATCACAACTTCTTCTCTTTGGGGATAGCGCGTGAAAATCCCAAACTTCTTATCTTTATCAACATCAACCCACGCTACGATTCCGCTTTGAGCACTCAAATCAAGTGCGCGAACAACTTGTGGATTATTTTTTGTTTTTTCTTTTAGCTCAATCTTTTGCCCCGCTTTGACTATGTATGAGGGAATATCAAGCCTCTTGCCATCGACTAAAATATGCCCGTGTGTAACAAGCTGACGAGCATTTCTCCTAGTGGTGGCAAAACCCATACGATACACGACATTATCAAGCCTTCGCTCAATAAGTTGGATAAGATTTTCACCCGTATTGCCCTCTAAGCGATTTGCCTCCACAAAAATAGAGCGAAACTGCTTCTCTGACACCCCATACATTGCCTTTGCTTTTTGTTTTTCACGCAGTTGCAATCCATAGTCCGAAATCTTACCTCGCCTTTGTCCGTGCTGTCCGGGCGCATAAGGACGCTTATCAAGCGCACTCTTACCTGCTAGTCTCCTCTCTCCCTTTAGTGCCAAAGACACACCAAACCGTCTCTCTAGCTTTTCTACTGGTCCTCTATATCGTGCCATATTACCTCCTTACACTCTTCGTCTTTTAGGTGGTCTGCAACCATTGTGCGGAAGCGGTGTAATATCCTTTAGCCAAAGCACCTTGATGCCCTCTGTCGCACCAACACTTTTTATCGCTGTCTCTCGTCCGCTTCCCGGTCCTTGCACCTTGACACCGACTTCTTTCACACCGTGCTCTTTTGCTTTAGCTAGCGCACTCTCTACTGCTTGTTGCGCTGCGTAAGGGGTGGATTTTTTACTCCCCTTGAATCCTAGCCCACCAGCAGTTGCCCAGCAGATGACATTGCCCATTTCATCGGTAACAGTTACATTTGTATTGTTAAAGGTTGCAGAAATACACACAATCCCTCGTGCGATATTTTTCTTTACAACCCGCTTTTTATTTGTAGTGGTTTTTGCCATATCTTATCCTTGTATAATACTCAAATATTATGAGCTTTTTGAGCCCACAGTCTTGCGTTTGCCCTTTCTAGTGCGAGCATTATTTTTTGTCGTTTGTCCACGCACAGGGAGTCCTTTTCTATGCCGCAAACCACGATAGCTCCCCAAATCCATTAAGGATTTTATATCCATTTGCACTTTTTTGCGCAAATCCCCCTCAACAACATAACTCTCTTGTATTTTCTTTGCAATCACGGAAACTTCGCTTTCGCTGAGATTATCAACTCGCTTATCAAAAGAAATATTTACAGCGTTTAAAATATCCCTAGAACTCTTCAGCCCTATGCCATAGATATAAGTAAGCGCATACTCAACTCGTTTCTTTTTTGGCAAATCTACACCAGCAATTCTCGCCATTTTTTATCCTTGTCTTTGTTTGTGTTTGGGTGTGGAGCAAATCACTCTTACCACGCCTTTTCGCTTGATAATCTTACACTTATCACACATTTTTTTTACCGATGGTCGCACTTTCATTTATATCACTCCTTTTTGTGTCAAAATTTGTGCCTATCATTTTTGAAAACCGAGATTTTACCCAAATTTAGTTTAAAACACGCTTATTTTCACTTATATCGATAAGTGATTCTACCTTTGTCCAAACTATATGGGGTAAGCTCAATCTTTACTGTATCCCCGGGCAAAATCTTAATATAGTGCATTCGCATTTTGCCTGCAATATGACAAAGCACGATATGTCCATTATCAAGCTGCACACGAAAAGTCGCATTTGGCAATGCTTCAATCACTTTGCCATCGACTTCTATGACATCATCTTTTGCCAATCTAACCTCCTTAAGCTGTTGTTAGGATTCTAGCTTTGCCACTTTGGATAGCGATAGTATGCTCATAGTGGCTACCATTTAGCCTATCTTTTGCCACCACTGACCACTTATCCTCCAAAATCACAGGCTCGCCATCTTTTTGCGCTATCATCGGCTCTATGCAAAACACCATTCCTTCTTTGATTTTGGGACCTTGTTTTGGGTTTGGGGATTCTAGGTAATTTGGTATTTCAGGCTCATCGTGTGGCTTCCTGCCTATACCGTGCCCACAAAACCCTTTCAAAGGCACAAATCCTTTTGAATGGATAGCTTCTTCTAAAAACGAACTTAGCTCTTTAAAATGCAAGCCCACCTTGATAAAATCTATCGCTCCATAAAGCGTATCCTTGGCGCAAGCTATAAGTTCCTCATCTTTTTTGCTAATCTTGCCAATCCCCACACTTACCGCACCATCGCCATACCAACCATCACACTCCACGCCCAAATCAATGCCTAAAATATCGCCCTCTTTTAATTTGTAGTTTGTAGGGATTCCGTGAATTATGACTTCATTTAACGACAAGCAAGTGGCATTTGGGAATCCATAAAGCCCCTTAAACGCAGGTTTGCCACCACTTTGTAAAATGTGATTTTCCACCATAGAATCTAGCTCTTTTAAGCTAACTCCTGCCTTAGCGTTTTTAGAAGCAAAGTCTAGTGCGCTAGCTACGATAGCAGATGACTTCGCGATAGAATCTATCTCTTTTTTGCTACGAATGATGATAGCCAAACTAGAATCCCACCGCGCTAAGCGTTTTATATTTATTCATATAGATTTGTGCTTCTATTTTGCGCATCGTATCAATAGCTACTTGCACGACAATCAGCACTGCTGTCCCACCAAAATAAAATGGAACACCAAGTAACTTTACCAAAATCCAAGGTAGTGTAGAGACAAGTGCAAGATACAAAGAACCCCACAAAGTAAGATTATTTGCCACAGAATTCAAAAACGAAGATGTCCCCTCTCCCGGTCGCATACCGGGGATATATCCGCCTTGTCGCTTGAGGTTATCGGCAATGTCTTTTGCATTAAACACAATAGAAGAGTAAAAATACGCAAAAAACACCACAAGCACAAACATTAAAATATTGTAAAAATATTGATTTGGATTTAGAAAATCTGAAATAGCTTGGAGATATTGATTGCTAGAGGCCTGCAAAATCGTAGATGGAAACACCAAAATCGCGGAAGCAAAAATGGGTGGAATCACGCCACTAAGATTTAGCTTGATAGGAATGTAATTCATAATACGCTTATTTTGGTTTTGCATAATGACTTTGCGAGCATACGAAATGGGAATCCTGCGCTCTGCTAGTTCAATATACACGATACAGCAAATCGTAGCAATGATAATCACAGCAATAAATATGAGGCTAAGGATATTGATTTCGCCTGTATTTACTAGCTTAAATGTCGCAGCTACAGCACTTGGTATCCCAGAAACGATACCGCCAAAAATGATAAGACTAATGCCATTCCCCACACCTCTTTGGGTAATCTGCTCACCTATCCACATAAGTAGCATAGTCCCCGTAAGCATACAAAATACAGAGATTACCAAAAATTCACTCATATTGATAAGTATCGCACCATTGCTACCACCACCGATACTACGCAAACCAAATGACACACTAATGGCTTGAACGACGGTAATAAAAATAGTTACATAACGAATAATCTGCATATATTTCTGCATACCGTCGCGCTCTTTTTTCATCTTGCCAAGTGCAGGGAAAGTCGCCGCAAGTAGTTCCATAACAATAGAAGCAGTAATATAGGGCATAATACCTAGCGAGATTATGCTTAATCGTTCTACCGCATTCCCGCTAAACATATTAAACAACCCTAACGCATTGCTTTGGTTGGTATCAAAAAAATCCTTGATAACAACCAAATCAACCCCGGGAATAGTGATATATGCCAACACCCTATATGCAAAAAGAAATGCCAAAGTGATTAAAATCTTGTTAATGATTGTTTTATTCATCGCTTCTTACTCTTTTTTACCTTTCACTCTTTGCAAACTTATATGAATGATAACCTTTAATCGTCTTTTTGGCTAGATTTTGATTTGGTATGTTTAGCATTGCTACCACTTAGCGAGATTCTATCATCTTTTATTTTGCTAGAGAGCGATTGCGCTCCCTTGCCGATAAGTTTGACTAAAATCTGCTTTTTTGACTTTTTTATTACTTCTTTTGTGTTTTTGCTCACAGTTTCCTTTTTTTGCGTTTTTTTTGAGATTTTAGCAGTGCCTTTAGAGTCAGCAATATCCAAACCACGAGCAAATGTAGGAAGTTTATGCACAGAATGGATAGATTCTATACTGATTTGTGATAATTCAGCGACTTGCTTGATTTTGTCGACATTTATTGTGTATGGCTTTTGCACCCGACTCGCAAAGCCCACTTTTGGCAATCGTCTTTGCAATGGTTGTTGCCCCCCCTCAAATCCCCTCTTTGTCTTATAGCCTGTTCGCGCAGTTTGTCCTTTACCCCCTCTAGTAGAAGTCTTACCCATTCCACTACCCTGTCCGCGCCCTACTCGCTTAATATCCTTAGTGCTACCGCTAGCAGGTTTAATTAGATGTAGAGAAGCCATTTTTTCTCCTTATGGATTTGATTTTTATGCTTTGATTTTTGAAAGAGCATCAAAAGTCGCCCTAACGACATTGTAAGGATTGCTAGAACCTAACGACTTAGTAAGAATATCTTTTATCCCAGCCAACTCTATCACAGGTCTAGCAGAACCACCAGCAATAACGCCCGTTCCCTCACTCGCAGGCTTTAGTAAAATTCTACTAGCATTGTATTTGTATTCTATATCGTGAGCGATAGTTGTGCCTTTGACATTGACTTTGATGATATTTTTAAACGCATCATCAATGGCTTTTTTTATCGCATCGGGCACTTCTTTTGCCTTGCCAAGTCCAAAGCCCACAAGCCCATTGCGATTGCCTACTACTACAAGCGCGTTAAATCGTAAGCGTCTGCCACCTTTTACGACTTTGGTTACACGCCCAATATTTACAACAACCTCGCTAAATTCTTCTCTATTGATTTCCATTTCGTTTCCCTTTTATCATAGCTTATAGCGTGATGCCATTTTCTCGCAAAGATTCTGCAAATTCTTTGACAACGCCGTGAAATAAATAGCCATTGCGGTCAAACACTGCACTGCTAACACTTTTTTTTTGCAAATCTTTAGCAAAAATACCGCCAATTTGTTTGGCATTTTCTTTATTGTTGCCAAGCTTTAATTTTCTGCCATCAACGCTTGCGATAGTCATACCTACCGTATCATCAATAGCTTGGGCATACAGATATTTATTGGAGCGAAAAATAGTGATTCTAGGGCAAGACTTCGTGCCTGAAATTTTACCACGAATACGAGCTTTTCGCTTAAGTCGTAGTGTCTTTTTTAGTTCTAAAATCTTTGATGTCATTTTGCTATCCTTTTACCTAATTTTATATCTGTCATTTTTGTATTGTGATTCTACTATTTTTTAGCAGTTTTGCCCGCTTTACGGATAATAGTTTCATCAATATACTTAATCCCTTTGCCCTTGTATGGCTCTGGCGGGCGAAATTCGCGAATTTCTGCAGCTATCTGTCCGATTTGCTGTTTGTCGCTACCTTTGATGATGAGCTGATTTTTATCCACACTCATTTCCACACCATCAGGAATAGGATACTTTATGGGGTGAGAAAAACCAAGAGCAAGTTCCAATGTTTTACCAGCCACAGAAGCCTTGTATCCCACACCATTTATCTCTAGCGTCTTGCTAAAACCACTTGTAAGCCCTAGCACAATATTGTTTGCCAAAGCCCTATAAGTGCCCCAAAACGCCCGAGACTGTGGAGTAGAATCCACCGCGCTAAAAGTCAGCTCTTTGTTTTGCAAATCAATTTTTACTCGCCCGTGAGTCTCTAGCTCTTTACTTGCTTTTGCGCCTTTAAATACAATCCTACTCCCTTCTACACTTGCTTGAATAGAATCTGGGATAGATATAGGTCGCTTTCCAACTCTTGACATAATCGTTCTCCTTATGCTAACTATAACTTTATCAAAATTACCAAATGCTACAAAGTGCCTCACCACCAACATTTTGTCGATGAGCCTCATCATTTGAAATCACACCTTTACTCGTGCTAACCACAATCACACCATAGCCATTTTTAAATCGCTTTAATTCATTATGTCCTTTGTATACACGGCGTCCGGGCTTGCTTATGCGCTTAATTTCATTTATTACAGACTTGCCTCGCTCATCATAAGCAAGCTGGACAAGGATAGACTGCTTTCCGTCTTTATCGTTTATGCTATACCCCTTGACAAATCCTCTTGATTTAAACACCTCAAGTATAGAAACGACAATCTTTGCATAGTATAGTGTTGTGGATTCTAGTCGCCTCATTGATGCGTTGCGTATTCTTGTTATAGAGTCTGCAATAATATCATTTACCATTTTTACACTCCTTACCAGCTAGATTTTCGCAATCCGGGAATCAACCCCTCATTGCCCATCTTTCGCAAGCACACCCTGCAAAGCCCAAAATCCCTATATACAGAGTGAGGTCGCCCACATACTTTGCATCGTGTATAAGCCCTCACACCAAACTTAGCCTTTCGTTTTGTTTTTGCAATCATTGATTTTTTTGCCATTTTACCGTCCTTTTGAGAAAGGCATACCAAATAGCTCTAGTAGCTTGTATGCCTCTTTGTCATCTTGTGTTGAAGTGATTATGTTGATATTCATACCGTGCGTTACCATAATATCATCATAAACAACTTCAGGAAACATAAGCTGTTCATTTAGTCCGAAGCTATAATTTCCACGCCCATCAAAGCCATTTCTTGGCACACCTCTAAAGTCTTTCACGCGTGGCAAAGAAATCACAATGAGTTTTTCTAGAAAATTATACATTTGATTCCCGCGAAGTGTTACTTTCACACCCACAGGCATACCTTCTCTTGTCTTAAAGCTAGAAACGGATTTTTTTGCCTTGGTAATAATCGCTTTTTGTCCAGCTATGATTGAGATAGTATCCGCAATGTTTTGCATAATCTTGGAATCTTTTGAGTAATCCCCTGCACCAACACTGATGACAATTTTCTCCAATTTTGGCAACAGCATAGGATTAGTAATATCTAATTCCTTCTTAAGTTGTTCTTTTATTTCTTGGTTATACTTTGTTTTGAGTGCAAACATTGATTATTCTCCCTCTTTTTTGACATTGGAAATGTGCATAGGCATTTCCTTGTTTATAAAACCACCTTTTTGATTCTCATCATTTGGCTTGATAGCTTTTTTAGCAAGTTTGCAACCCTCTACAAGCACTTGAGCGCGTTTAGGATATACTGCAAGCACCTTGCCTACCCGCCCCTTATCATCGCCAGCGACAATCTTTACCATATCGCCTTTTTTGATTTTATACTTTATCATTTTTTGCTCTCCTAATCTTTCTTAAACACTTTTTATAGCACCTCTGGTGCTAGCGACACTATTTTCATAAAATTTGCATATCGCACTTCTCGGCTTACAGGACCAAAGATTCTCGTGCCGATTGGTTCTTTTTTGTTGTCCAAAATCACGGCAGCATTATCATCAAATCTCACTAGCGAACCATTTTGTCTATGAATCTCTTTTTTTGTTCTTACTACGACCGCCTTGACAACTTGAGCTTTTTTCACCTTACCATTTGGGATAGCCTTTTTTACAGAAGCTACAATCACATCACCCACGCTAGCATACCTTTTGTGGCTTCCGCCTAACACCTTGATACACATAATCTCTTTTGCGCCACTATTATCAGCGACATTTAGCCTAGTAAAACTCTGTATCATATTTTTCTCCTGTTCTTTTCTGTAAAGTCCAACTACACGCCAACTTGAACTATCTCTTTAAGATTGAAAGACTTTGTTTTAGAAATAGGCTTGCACTCTATCGCAGAGATGACATCCCCCACCTTGACTTGATTTTTCTCATCGTGAATAGTGTATTTTTTAAATCGCTTAACGATTTTGCGATACTTTGGATGCACCACCTTTCTTTCAACCAAAATCACAGCACTCTTATCGCCAGCTTTAGAGACTACTTTACCCTGTATAAGTCGCTTATGCGGTTGCTTTTGCGTATCACTCATTTCTTAGTCCTTTTTAGCAGATATTGCCGTATTTATCCTAGCAATATCCTTACGAACAGAAGAAATCTTGCTAGTATTTGTTAGTTGCATTGTTTTAAGCTGTAAGCGAAGCTCAAAAAGTTCATTTTTTTTGTCTTTCAGCATTTTTTGTAACTCGTTTTTTTCTTTATCTTTTATTTCAGTAAATTTCATTTTCACCCTCACTTGTGATGATTTTTGTCCTAAAAGGGAGTTTGCTTTGTGCTAGCATAAGAGCTTCTCTTGCCATTTGCTCTTCCACGCCCGTGATTTCATAGATGATTCTACCCGGTTTAATATTCATAACCCATTTTTCCACAGCTCCCTTACCTTTCCCCATCCTCACTTCTAGAGGTTTAGCAGTAAGTGGCTTATCGGGAAAAACACGAATCCATACCTTACCAGTGCGCTTGATATGCCTCGTGAGAGCAATTCTTGCAGCCTCAATCTGTCTAGAATCAATGCGTCCAAGCTCCAATGCCTTAATACCTATGTTTCCATAGGCTAAACTTGAGCCACGCATCGCTTTTCCACGATTGCGACCTTTCATCTGCTTGCGATATTTTGTTTTCTTTGGCATCAACATTAGCTTTGTCTCCCTCTTCTAGATTTATGACGAGAATCTTCGTAACCGTCCTCTTTACGCTCAGGTTGGATTCCTTTTTGTAAAATTTCACCTTTGAAAATCCACACTTTCACACCGATGATTCCATAAGTCGTATATGCTTCAGCAAAACCATAATCAATCTTTGCACGAAGCGTATGCAATGGCACACGACCCTCCATATACCACTCTGTCCGTGCTATTTCAGCACCAGCCAAACGCCCAGAAACTTTGATTTTTACTCCTCTAGCACCAGATTTCATTGCGGACTGCATTACCTTTTTCATTGCTCTACGAAACGCTACGCGTTTTTCTAGCTGTGTAGCGACATTTTCGGCAGCAAGTTGAGCATTCGCTTGAGGACGTTTCACTTCCTTGATATTGATAGATACTTCTTTGCCAATCTCTTTTTTGAGTGCTTCTCGCTTGATTTCTATATCAGCACCTTTTTTACCGATGATAAGCCCCGGACGCGCTGCAACAACAGTTACGCGAACTTTGCTAGCTGCACGCTCAATGATGATTTCACTCACTCCTGCATAATATAATTCTTTTTTTAGAAACTTGCGGATTTTATGGTCCTCTATAATGTTTGCGGGAGTTACTTTAGAGTTTGGAAACCATCGCGAAGTCCAATTTCGATTTATCCCCAGTCGAAGTCCTATTGGATTAACTTTTTGTCCCATAGCTATTTATCCTCATCTTTTTTTGTGGTTTTAGGTTTTGCCGTAGTTTTCGGATTGGTAGTTGAACTAGCCTTTGTTTCTTTGTTTGTCTTAGTAGCACTTTTCTGAGCCACTTTTTTTTGAGAATCATCTTGCTTTGTTTTTGTGCTACTAGTTTTTGTTTGGTTTGATTTATTTACCACCGAAGCGGTTTCATTGGATTCTATCTTTTTTGCAGATTTAACACTTTGAGCTACTTTAGAAACTGCCTTTTTAGAGTTTTTAAAAGAAGTCTTTAGCGTGTCAATTTCATTCTGATTCATCACTTCCACAAGTATATGAGAAGTTGGTTTGCGAATCGGTGTAGCCCTACCCCTAGCGCGTGGCATAAACCTGCGCAAAACAGGACCTGCATCTACTCTGCAAGAATGAACAATAGCACTTTTTGCTTCATATCCACCATTTGCTACGGCTGAAGCAATAACTTTCGCAATAACCTTAGCCGCTTTATTAGGAGTAAATTCTAGGCTTGCAAGCGCAATTTCTGCGTTCATTCCCTGCACTTCTCTTGCTACCAAACGAGCTTTTGTGGGGGACAATCGTATAAATCGTAATAATGCTTTGCTCATTTTCTACCTCTATTTACCAATTTTCTTTTGGACACTGCCCTTGTGCCCCTTAAATGTCCTAGTAGGCGCAAACTCACCGAGCTTATAACCCACATGATTTTCTGTGATATACACAGGCACAAACGCCCTGCCGTTATGGACATTGAAAGTAAGCCCAATCATATCAGGTAAAATTGTGCTTCTGCGCGACCAAGTCTTAATGGGCTTGTTATCTTTTGTTTCCTTGCTTTTAGCCACCTTTTTTGCTAAATGAAAATCTATAAAAGGACCTTTTCTAATCGACCTTGCCATTGTTGTTTCCTTTAATTATTTTTTCTTTCTTGAAATGATAAGTCTATCGCTCGCCTTTTTCTTGCGAGTTTTAAAGCCTTTAGCAGGTGTGCCCCAAGGCGAAACGGGGTGTCCGCTAGAGCCTGTCTTACCCTCACCACCACCGTGTGGGTGGTCTACTGGGTTCATAGCACTTCCGCGAGTTTGTGGGCGAATGCCACGATGACGATTGCGCCCTGCCTTACCGATAGAAATATTGATAAAATCCTCATTTCCTACCACACCGATTGTCGCCATACATTCCTCTAAAATGTAGCGCATTTCTCCGCTTGGCATTCTTAGGATAATGTATTTGCCCTCACGCCCCATTATTTGTGCGCTTGCTCCTGCGCTTCTAGCGAGTTGCCCGCCAGCACCGGGGTGCATTTCAATATTATGCACGATTGTTCCTATGGGGATAGCCTTTAGCTTCATAGCATAGCCTGTTTTTATGTCTAGTCCAGATTCTGCTGCGATAACCACGCTCCCTACACTTAGCCCACTTGGCTGCAAAATATATCGCTTTTCGCCATCGGGGTAAGAAATAAGTGCAATTCTACAATTTCTGTATGGGTCATACTCAATGGCTACAACCTTGCCCTCAATATTAAATTTATTGCGTTTAAAATCAATGATTCTATACAGTTTCTTTGCTCCACCCTCTTTGTGTCGGCTTGTGATTCTGCCGTTGTTGTTGCGCCCTGCACTCACAGACAGCTTTGTCAAAAGTCCTCGCACACTAGGTTTTGCAGTAATATCTTTTGAGCTAAGATTGCTCATAAACCTGCGGGAGGGCGTATATGGTTTGTAGGTTTTAATCGCCATTTGTTACTCCTAATCTTGTATCTTTAACTCTTTTACTTTTAGAAAAATCTAAGCAGTAAGTGCATCGATTTTTGCGCCCTCTGGAATCTTCACATAAAATTTCTTATATGAATTCCGTTGTCCAACTCTTCCTTTGAATCGCTTAACTTTGCCTTCTTGTCGCAAAGAATTTACTCTCAATGGCACAACGCCAAAGTATTCTCTAAACACCTCTTTTAGTTGATTTTTTGTTACTTTTGTGGAAGTTTGCACCACAAGCACACTTTTTTCCTGCAACGAAAGTGATTTCTCTGTGTAAAGGATAGATTTTATATCAGTTATATCAGCCATTATTTCCCCTTATCGCTAGAATCTAAAAACGCTTCAAGCACTGCTTTTTCAATAACGACACTATGAAAAGCAGCTACAAGGTAAGCATTCATCTCATTACCGTCAATAAAATAGCAATCTTGTAGATTTCTATATGCTAAAAATGTTTTTTCATCGGCAATACTTTGTGCCACAAACAGCACACTACGCTCGCCAATAGATTTAAACACACCAAACGCATCTTTTGTCTTGCCACTAGGAATACTTAGCGAATCCAGCACATACAGCTTTCCTATGCTTGCTTTTTGTTGAAGCGCACACTCTAGTGCTAGTCGCTTCTGTTTTTTGTTGATTTTTATCTCATAGTTTTTGTTGTTGCTCGGTCCGTGAGAAACACCGCCGCCGACAAACACAGGAGAAGTAATACTCCCCGCACGCGCTCTACCCCCACCTTTTTGTGCCCAAGGCTTCTTGCCACCGCCACTGACTTCGCCACGATTTTTTGCCTTTGCACCATTGGCTCTAAGCGAAGCTAGATAAGATTTTACATACAAATAGAGATTATGCTCATTTATATCTTTATATCGCTCGGGTAGAGCAATTTCACTTGCCTTTTTAAACTTATTATCCAAAACTATTGCACTCATTTGCCACCCCTAATGACAGAGATTTTACCCTGCGCACCATTATATCCAGCCACCGAGCCTTTTAGCACCAAGACAGAATTGTCTTTGTCAAAAGACACTACCTCCGCTTGCACGGTAACTTTTTCATTTCCATAGTGTCCAGCCATTTTTTTGCCTTTTTGGACGCGTCCTGGCCACTCTCTATTGCCGATAGAGCCCACTCTGCGATGAAATCGTGAGCCGTGAGCTGCAGGACCGCCTTGAAAATTCCATCTCCTCATTACACCGCTAAAACCACGACCCTTTGTGCAAAAAGTAGCCTTTACCCTTGCTGCACTTTCTAAGACAGACATATCCAAATCAATTGCCTTTGATTTATTTGCTTCTTTGTTTGACTCTGCCTGTCCATCCGTTTGTCCAGCTTGTTGAGCGTCGCCACTCACACGAAGCGTTACAAAGCGATTAAACTCTTTGCTTAGGCTATATTTCTTTTGTTGCCCTGCTATGGATTTGTTGTGTGCTTTACCTCTTGGATATGCCACTATGGCTTTCCCATTTTCTTGCGTATCGCATACCTTAGCATTGATGATTTTCAACAAAGTAACAGGAATACTAGGAGAACCTATCGTCCTACTCATTCCTATCTTTTCTACCAAAAATTCCATTCTTCTTTCCTTAAATCTATGACTTTAACTCACATAACCCACTAAAAATGCCTACTTACTCATCGAAGTAACTTCGACATCCACTTCAGGTGCTAAATCTAGCTTCATAAGCCCCTCGACTGTATCAGGCGTAGCAGACATAATATCTATGATTCTACTATGTAGTCGTATCTCAAACTGTTCTCGAGAGTCCTTATTGATATGTGGCGAACGAAGCACGGTGTATTTTTTCTTTTTGGTAGGCAAAGGTATCGGTCCACAAATCTCTGAGCCTGTGCGCTTCACTGCCTCTACTATCGAAGCTACCGAGCGGTCTAAAACCCTATGGTCATAAGCCTTAAGCTTAAGTCGAATCTTTTCCATAATATTTCCTCTATAACTTTAATCTAAGAAAATGTTGCGCCTACACTTATGCTACCAAATGCGCCTAAAACACCGATAAAGAACATCGCTAAACACTCCAAATAGTGCTTCCAAATAGCACACCGCCAAGCAGTATCGCAAAACAAAAGCGTAATTCTAGTGAAAAATAAAACTTTAGTCAAGACTTTTTGCCTATTTTTCGCAAAAGTTTTGTTTTTTTACTTCCTTACAACAAGGAATAAAGTAATAAACTTAAAAAATAAAAAACAAAGTTTTTTACAAGTTTTTTTTTAATCTATATTCTATTAAATTTTTACATTTTATAAAATCACAACATAGATTTAGATATAACCTTTTATGATATAATCCAAAAATATTTTTGCATTTTTTCCTATTCTTTTACACTTTTGCGCTTTCTTGAGCGATTCTCAAGTAAATTTTTAACTCTTCGAGGAGAAAAAAATCTATGGCTACTTTTGATAGGACTTCATTACCTAGCTTCATCTCTTACTTATCTTGCATACCACATAGATTTAGCGGGAGGGGGGGGGGCGATATAAGTATCCTCTAAATGCGCTAGGTTTATTTTTTCTTAATCTCTCCTGCCATTTTTTCTTGCCATTCGTTTTTTTATTTCTCCTCACTTCTTGTGCTTCCAAACCAAAATACATAACAGATTCTAGTGATTATACTTCCTTTGGCATTGATTACCACGACATAGAAAATATGCTAGATGACAATGTAAAATCATTTTTAGGCTCTGATTTTGTGAAAAATTTAGAGGGTAAAAAAGTCCTTGTGATTGCGAATATAGAAAATCTAACAGATGATGACATAGATATAGAGCTGCTAAGTCGCAAATTTGCAAGGCAAATCCGCAATAGCAAAAAGTTCGTCCTTACAAACGCTATCGCAGGAAGTGGCAGTAAAAAAGATAAAATGATAAAAGATTCTCGCGCTCTACGCAACGATGAAGAATACGACCAATACACCACCAAAGAAAAAGGAAACCTACTCTCGCCTGATTATTCTCTCGCAGGCAAAATCACGCAGCGCACAAAAAACATTGGCAAAAAGGTAAGAGTTGATTATCAGTTTTTGCTTGTGCTTACGGACTTAAAAACAGGCGTAGTGCTATGGGACAATGAGGAAATCATCTCAAAAGTCATAGCAAGGGATAAATTACAAGAATTTGATGGGATGGAATCTAAACAAAACAACACACTAATGAAAGATATGCAAAACCAACAGAAAAACAAACAATATTCCTACACAGGTGAAAAAACAAAGGAGTTTTTTAGAAATGCAGGGTATAAAGCAAAGGAGTTTTTAGCCAAATCTTACGATATGACAAAAAATTTTATTCTTGGTTTTGGACATAAAAATCATATAGTTTTAGGAATGGATTTGGGACTTGGTGGAGGGAGAATAAATATGCCTCCAATTGATTTTAAATTGATAAGAGTAGACAATAATTATTGGAGTGGTCCTACCACCAAAACAGAAAACCACACACTATATATGGACGACTTTGATAGTTCTCACATATTTATAATGCCAATCAATGTTCGTGTAGGATATTTGCGTGATATTGGGGAAAATTGGGCTTTTGCACTAAATTTTATTTATAACTATACTGTTGCTTCTTTTGATTCCTACAAACTAGAAGCAACTACTTATAGTATTGAGTTTGGAAGCAAAAAATTAACTTCTACAATCCAAAGACTTGGTGGTGAGATTTTGATTTATTACAAACTGCTAGAGAAACTTCATATTTTTGTGGGTAGTGGAGTATTGAAAGATATTAGCTCAAAATATAATCTTTCATTTGAAATTGGCAGTAGAGGTTGGTATGAAGACGATATATCTATAAATGTTCAAGGTCAAAAAAGATTCAATTTTGAATCAAAAATAGATTCTTGGTATCCTATTGTAAAAATTGGCGGGCTTTTTATTTTTGGTTACTTTGGCATAGATAGCACAATTTATTGTAGCTGGGCTACGAAAGAAAGAAATTATTTGGGAACAAACTGCGGAGTTTCAATAGGAGGTCAAATAAAATATTAAATATTTCTAGTTATTTCCATACAAAAGTTGTGGACTAAAAAAGTTAAATGATGCTACTTTTTGACATTGATGAAGTTTAAGAAATATTTTTACAAACTTCATCGTTTTTTTTTGTGTATTTCCCCCAAAACATTTTTTAGATTTTGCCTTATAAATTCTAGCTTTTTTGTTTAGTTTTTTACACAATTACCACATTGACTTGCGCAAGCTAGTAAGTCAATGCTTGTGCAAAAACACAGCAAACAAACGCCACAAGCCAAGCTAAAATCACACTAGATTCTAGCTTGCCCCATTTTAGGGATTTGTTTTTGCGAAGTTTTGTAAATTTTGATTTAGAAAATGTCGACTTAAAAATAGCCCCCTTAAGCCGACACAAATCTCATTACCCCAAATTTTCCTCTATTAGCTTATGAACTCGCGAGTTAAACTCTTTCACACTTTGCAAGCCGCCAGATTCTAGTAGCACCGCGCAGTCATAAAGCAGATGGGCACATTCTTGCACTTTGGCAGATTCCGCGCCTTTTAGCTTGCTAAATATGCTATGCGAGACATTGATTTGCAAAGTCTTGGGTGATTTTGGTGGCTCTTGCCCCATTTGTCGCATTAGATTTGCCATCATAGCGTTTGCCTCCTCGCCCACAAGCGCGATAGGTGAGCTCAAATCATCGCTTAGCTCCACTTCTTTTATCTCACTTCCCAAAGCCTCTTTGAAGTCTTTGATGATTCCCTCAAATTCCTTTTTCACACCCTCATCTATGCTGCTTTCTCCTAGCTCTTTTAGTGCTTCGCTTGAGGCGGCATCTTTTAGCGGGGTTTTGTCATACTCTCCCACACTTGGCATCACAAAGCTATCGATTTCATCGCTTAGAAGTAGCACGGTATAGCCCTTTTTGGCATATTTCTCCAAAATCGGTGATGCTTTTAGTAGCTCTTTGTTTTCGCCGATGAGATAGTAGATACTTTTTTGCTCTTTTTGCATTGCTTCTTTGTAGGATTTTAGGCTTACACTCTCGCTTAGCTTACCATCGCTAGCCACACTATCAAAGCGCAAAAGCTCCAAAATCTTTTCTTTGTTTTCAAAATCACTATAAAGCCCCTCTTTTAGTGCTTTGCCAAATTGAGTATAAAAAGTCTTATATTTTTGACTATCTTTTGCTATATTTGCGATTTCTCCTAGAATCTTTTTTGTCGAGGCGGACTTGATATTTGCCAAAATCTTGTTTTGCTGCAAAATCTCACGGCTGACATTTAGTGGCAAATCCTCACTATCAATAATTCCTCGCACGAAGCGCAAATATTGTGGCAATAGCTCTTTATCATCATCAGTGATAAACACACGCTTGACATATAGCTTCACACCACTTCTATAATCCACTCTAAACAAATCAAATGGCGCAACACTTGGGATAAAAAATAGCGTGGTGTATTCTAGGTTGCCCTCTACGCGCGTGTGGATATAGCTTAGTGGTTCGCTATTATCGTGTGCAAAGCCTTTGTAAAATTCCTTATAGTCTTCATCTTTTAGCTCATTTTTAGGGATTTTCCATATCGCTTTGGCATTGTTTAGCTGCTCGGTTTTGGATTCTTTGACTTCTTTTTTGTCAGCCTTTTTTGATTGTCCCTTGCCCTCATCACTACTATCCTCGCTTTTTTCATTGCTAGAATCCTCATACCTTGTTTCCTCATAAGTTAAAAAGATAGGGAAAGCAATGTGCTCAGAGTATTTTTTGATGATAGATTCTATCTCCCAGCGACTTGCGAAATGCTTCTCATCATCTTTTAGGTATAGCGTGATTTGAGTGCCGTGTGTGTCTTTTTGACAAGGAGTTATTTCATACTCGCCACTGCCATCACTTATCCAGCTATATGCCTGCTCATCTGCCTTGCCAGCTTTTTTGGTAGTTACCACTACTTTGCTAGCCACCATAAAGCTTGAGTAAAACCCCACACCAAACTGCCCTATAAGCGCGGAATCTTTCTTTTTATCCCCACTTAGTGCGTTTAGAAAGCTCTTTGTGCCAGATTTTGCTATCGTGCCTAGATTTTGAATCAGCTCCTCCTCGTTCATACCTATGCCAGAATCCGCCACACTTAAAATGCCCTTTTTCTCATCAAATGTTATATCTATGCGCGGACTAAAGGCGATTTGCTTATATCCTTCATCGCTGATTGTTAGGTAGTTTAGCTTATCAAGCGCGTCAGAAGCGTTGCTTACTAGCTCACGCAAAAAGATTTCTTTGTTTGAATAAAGCGAGTGAATCATCAAATCTAGTAGTTGCTTTATTTCTGTTTGGAATGCCATTTTTTTGCTCATTTGTAGCTCCTTAGGTAAAAATTTGGCAATTATAGCATTTAATTGATAAATATTTGGAAACTTTATAGCCATAATATCAAGTTTAGTTAGTCTAAAGATATAAAGTTTTTTATATACAAAAAGTCAAATACATAAAAATCCACAAAAACAAGTAGTCCCAAGTCTAGATTCCATCACACCCAAATATTCGCTCAAATCACGCAACACAGCGCAAAATCTGCTACAATAGCACGACTTAATCCATAAAACCTAATCCCACAAAATCCCCACAAAGAGTATCAATGCAAAATCGCAATCCTTTTTGCCCTTACTTAAGAAAAACCCCAAACAAATGCGGTGGTTGCGAAATAGACGCGCCCTACCCTACCCAGCTAGCCAGCAAAAAAGAGCGGATTTTAGAGCTTTTTGGCAAAGACTTAAATTGTGCGAATTTTCGTGTATTTGCCTCGCCAGAAGTGGGCTATCGCGCAAGGGCGGAGTTTCGCATTTATAGAGAAAGCACAGCTAACCAAAGCGCGACTGCTAAAAATCTAGCCCAAATAGATTTGGCAATGATGAGTAAGCAAAAAACCACAAAAGCAAATCCGCAAAAAAATCTAGCAAACAAAAATCAAACAAACAAATCAATCAAAATCCCTATAAAATCCTGCCCGATTTTGCTACCAAATATCAGCCTTGCGCTCAAATCTTTTATAGATTTGATAAATGATTTGGCACGAAGTGAAAACAAGCAAGACTATGAAGTGCTATCCAACAAGCTATATGCCATAGAAGCACTTGGCGTGGCAAATCCACCATTTTCTACAAAAACTACAAATGACTTAGATTTTGCCACCCAAAATTCTAATAGCGTGATTTTGACACTTATCTATCACAAAAAGCTAGATAAAAAATGGGAGCAAAAAGCAAAAGAGCTAAGCCAAAAACTCCCGCAAAATCTAGCCCTCATAGGACGAAGCAAAAACCAAAAAATAACTCTACAAACCGACAAACTACTAGAATCTATCACGCTAGAAAAAACATACATATTTTTGCGAAGCGAGGGGAGGTTTAGCCAGCCAAATGCCTATATAAATCTGCTAATGATAAACTTTGTCAAAGACGCGATAAAATCGCACAAAAAAGAGGATTTGTTGGAGTTGTATTGTGGCGAGGGCAATTTTTGTGTAAGTTTGGCTAGCGAGTTTAGGCGCATCCTAGCCACAGAAGTGGTAAAGTCCTCTATCCCAGCTTTGAGAGAAAACGCTAAAAACAATGGCATATCAAATATCACAGCACTGCGACTAAGCGGGGAGGAAAGCATAGAAGCATTGGAGGAAAAAAGGGAATTTTTTCGCGCTAGGGAGGTGGATTTGAAATCTTTTAGATTTTCACATATTTTGATAGACCCGCCAAGAAATGGGATTAGTGGAAGTAATATTAGTCAAAGCGAGATTAGCGGGAGTGAGATTAGCATAAGCAGTGTAAGTGCAAGCAAAAAAAGCGGAGGCGAAATTAGTAGTAGTGCATTCAGCGCAAATCAAACAAATAACAAAACAAGCACAAAAAATGCAATCAAAAATCCCTTGCAAAAAGCTAGAGAAATGCTAGATTTTATCGCCAAACACGACTATATCATTTACATTTCTTGCAATCCTTTAAGCCTAAAAAATGATTTAAGCATTCTGCTACAAACACATAAAATCACGCATTTTGGACTTTTTGACCAATTCCCACATACTCATCATATAGAATCCGCCCTAATCCTAAAAAAGCACCAAAAATAGCCACTTCACGCCAAACCTTGCCACGCTTTTTTAAAATATTTTTACAAACCACACCAATCAAACACCCACACTCCACAAACAAAAAATCTTAAAAATCCTCAAATTCCCTAACAAAAGCGCACCAAATCCTTATCCACCCCACAAAAATGTGCTATAATCCGCCCTATGTGTAACCAAGACCACCTCCAAAACATTTCTCTAACCTCGCTAAATGGCTACCTCTCGCGGAGAATCGAAGCATACATAGCCACGCTTTTGCGCCCTTATGGATTGGGCGTGGAGCAGATGATTGCGCTAATGATTCTTGCAAAAAATAGCGATATTTTTGGCGATGAGTGCCAAAAACACAAAAAAAATAGCTGTATGAATGTCTCCCAACTAAGTGAATTTCTACTAAAAGACAAAACCACCACTTCGCGCCTCATCACCTCCCTAGAGCAAAAAGGCTTTGTCAAAAAATGCTATGACAGCAAAAAAGACAAGCGAATCGTATATGTAGAGCTGACAAAACAGGGTGAAGAAAAATGCAAAGAAATAGGCTCTAGCAATGTAAAATCACAAACCGATGAGATATTTGAAAAAGCCCTAGATAAAAACGAGAAAGAAGCATTTAAAAAATTATTACTAAAGATTTTGGAGGTGCTAGATGAAAAAGCTAAATAAAGATTTTATCTTTTTTGTGCTGGCTTTTGGGATTTTTGCTTGTGCGTTGAGTGCCGCTCCAAACGCAACAAAACCTCAAAACACAGCACAAAAAGGCACAGCTATTGAAGCACTACCTATCAAGCAGGGCAGTCTAAACAAAAACGAATCTTTCATCGGCAGTGTGCGCTTCAAAGAAGTCAGCTCTATCGCTTCAAGCTCACAAGGCATAGTAAAAAGCGTGTTTTTTAGCATAGGACAAAGCGTAAAAAAGGGGCAAAAACTCCTAAGCCTTGATACAGATTTGCTAGCCCAAGACATAAGCATAAAACGCGCAAAAATCGCAGACGCACGCTACACGCTAGAGCGACAAAAAAACGAGCTAGAACGCTACAAAAACCTACTGCATTCCCAATCAATCTCTATCCAACAATACGAAAACTTAGAATACGAAATCAAATCTCAAGAAGCTAGAATCCAAGCCCTAGAGGGCGAGCTAGCTATCTCAAAAACCCAAATCGCCCAAAAAACTATCTACGCACCATTTGAGGGAATCATTGTCGAGCAGGGCGTGCGCGTGGGCGAGTGGGTGAAAGAGGGGCAAGCGATATGCCAAATCCTAAATTCTCGCGACACCGAAGTCATCATCGATGTTTCAAGTGCAGTGGTTGGCAAGCTAAGCCTAAAACAAAAAGTAGATTTGCTCATAGGTGGCAAATCTCACAGCGGGCAAATCTCCGCACTTATCCCCAAAGCAGATTCTCTCTCTCGAACCTTTCCTGTGCATATCGCTGTGCGAAATGATGGGAGCTTTTTGGACGGAATGGCAGCACAAGCAAGGCTTGACATCTCTGGACAAGCCCAAGAGGAGCAAAAAGGAGGACAAGCTGGATTCCTAGTCCCACGCGATAGTATCGTATATAGTGCTGGCAAGCCCCATATTTTCATCGTGCAGACTATCTCTCAAGCTATGCAAGCTAGAATCGTGCCTATCACTATCATCACTACTCAAGGCTCTTTCGCGCTTATCAAAAGCCTAAAACAACCACTAAAAGAAAACGACTTAGTCGTAGTGCGCGGACAAGATAGCCTAAAAGACGGCTCACAAGTGTGGATAACAAACCCCCGCAAAATCTCATACAAAGATTCTTACCCAAAATCTTAAAAGGGTAAAATCCCAAAAACCACACAAAAAGCAAATAAGAGCAAGAGAGAGATAGAGAATGTCTGCAATATATTTATTTCTAAAAAACCGCGTGCTATGCGCTGTTTGTGCAATATTTATCCTACTTTTTGGATTTATCTCGCTAGAGAAAATCCCCTATCAGCTACTCCCACAGATAAATCGCCCCACCATAAGTATCTACACCACTTGGGCAGGAGCTTCACTCTATCAAGTAGAAAAAGAAATCATAGACACCCAAGAAAAACACCTAAAAAACCTAACCCATCTCCAAAGTCTAACTTCCACTTCACGCGACGGTATGGGAATCATAAACTTAGAATTCTCACTAGAAGCCGATATGCAAAGCGTATTTTTGCAAGTCAGCTCCAAGCTAGAAGAAATCAGTGGCTACCCCGAAAATGTCCAAAAACCTATCATCAAAGCCACAGGCGAGATAATCCCAATCAGTGTGTATCTTTTTGCAAAAAGTTTGGATTCTAGGCAGCCCATAGAAAAGCAAAAAGACTTCATAAATGGCGAGATAGTCCCCCTATATGAGCGAATCGAGGGTGTGGGCGAAGTGATAATTTCAGGTGGAGTATCAACCCAAGCTCATATCTACCTAAACGCCCAACAGCTAGCCTACAACAACATAACCATAGAGGAAATAATAAGCGCGATAAAAACCCAAAACCGCAATATCTCCGCAGGCAACATAGACTTTGACCAGCGCAACTATCGCTTGCAAACTATTGGAGAATATCGCTCGCTAAATGAAGTGCTAAACACTATTATCAAAGTCCAAAATGGCAAGGTTACAAGGCTAAAAGACACGGCAAGCATTGAGATTTCTCACGAGAAAAAAACAAGCCACAATATCCACAACAACGATGAAACTATCTCTATCCAAATCCGCCCCACCGCAGAAGCAAACATACTAGAGCTGACAAAAAAGGTGGAGGATTTGACAAAGCACCTAAACACCGAAGTCCTACCAAAATCTAGCCTACAAATAGAGTGGGGGCGAGACCAAAGAGGGTTTATCCTAAATGCACTATCCCAACTAAAGCTAAGTATTGCACTAGGAATGACCCTAGCAATCCTCGTTCTGTGGCTTTTTTTGCGCAATTTTACTTCGCTTTTTATCATCGCCCTTGTGATTCCTCTAAGTATCATAGGGACTTTTATATCACTGCATTTTTTCAATCGCACGCTAAATATCATCTCCCTAGCAGGCATTTCTTTTGCCATTTCTATGGTAATAGATTCTGGTATCGTGGTGCTAGAGTCGATTTTACGAAATCAAAAAAAATCCAAAAACACCATAGAATCCACTGCTAGAGGTGTGCGCGAAGTGCTAGGTGCACTTTTTGCCTCCACTATCACTACGATTGGGATTTTTGTGCCTATCATTTATTTGAAAGATGAGAGCGGGCAGCTATTTGCCGACATAGGCATAGCAGCAAGCAGCGCGATTATCATTGCGTTTTTTGTATGTATATTTATTTTGCCTGCATTTTTGCTTAAACAAAATGCAAAATCTCCTAGCGCGAAATCCACCCTAGAATCAACCAAACCAAGCACAAAATCTAACCAAGATTCTAGCCCATACCATAGAGCACAATCCAAAGATTTACACTATACAAAATCCTATTTTGACTCTCTACCACAGACAAATCCACTAAAATCATCTCTACAAACATTTTGGTATAAATCCCGCCAAAATTTCTACACACTTTGCAAAACCTTGCGCTACAAATTTTTACACTCCAAATATTCACAAAAACTTCCACAAACACTCATCACTATAAATGCCCCTTTTGTCAAAAATCTACTTCATAGCACCAAGCAAAAATGCGTAAATATAAATTTCCAATCAATCTCGCAAAAATATTTCCAAATGATTTTGCGCTACACAAAGCCGCTAGCCAAATCCTACAACAAAGCCACGCAAACCCTCATAAATTCCACAAATGTAGCAAGCGCAAAATCTAAGCAATCTTGCAAAACTCTATATGCAAAATACAGCGCAAAAGCACTGCCACTCATTGCCAAAACCACCACTCATCTAAAGACTTTTTTGCAACTTTTCCAAGCCAAAAAAACGCAATTTTATGCGTGGCTTGAGGAAGTAGGAAAATTTTTAAGTGGCAAGATAATGAAAGGATTATATTTTTGTGCGCAAACACCAAAATCTAGGATTATTAGCATTGTTTCATTTTTGGGAATTACGCTAGGATTTAGCCTGCTTGCATTTCCTAAAAGCGACTATATGCCAAAAGGAGAGCAAAACTTCATCATAGCCTATCTCGCCCCTCCGCCCGGACTATCGCTAAACGAAAAACAATACATTGCAAGCTCGATTTATGAGCATATCTCGCCGTTTTTGCGCGTAAATGGCTACACACAAAAATCCCAAAAAAAATGTCAAAAAACAAAAGACAAAAAATCCTGCGTGCCTGTGATAAAAGATTTTTTTGTAAGCGTGGGCAATAGCATTTATTTCTACCTTGTCGCGCAAGACCCAAAGCAAGCAAGTGCTCTTATAGATTTTGCTAGAAATCTCATCGCCCAAATCCCAAATGTTTCAGGCGTGGTGCTTCGTCAAGAGATTTTTAGCGCGGCTGGTGGAAGCAGTATCGATATAAACCTTAGTGGTGGGGATTTAAGCAGGCTAGCAGATGCTGCACTTCGCACGCAAGAAGTGCTAAATGAAAAATTCCCAAGCCTAAATGTCCGCATAGTCCCATCTCTTGCAGAAAATAACCGAGAGCTAAACCTATACCCAAACACCTACGCCCTGCGAACAAATGGCTTAGATGTCGCTAGCTTTGGCAACATAGTAGAAGTCATCACAGAGGGCAAAAATCTAGGAAGTGTCCGCGCTGGTGGGGTAAATGAGCAAGACTATATCGACTTAGTGCTAAAAGACAGCGAGCAAAATCGCTCCCCCGAAGATATACTCTATGCCCAAGTGTATGCACCAAGCGGACATATCATAATGCTAGGCAGCCTAAGCGAAGTAAAAAACGAGCTAGGCATAGCCCGCATAAGACACTATGAGCAAAAGCGCAATATTTTGCTCATACTAAACCCCACAAACCTAACCAAAAACGCACCATTAGAAGAAGTCATAGATTCTATAAAATCTAGCGTAATAGAGCCTCTAAGCACAGAATTTAGCGACATAGACATAAACCTTAGTGGCAATGCAAACAAACTTAGCAGGCTAAAAGGCGAGCTAGCTTTTGGATTTGGCTTGGCAGTGGTGATTACTTACTTGATTTTAAGTGCGCTTTATGGGAGCTTTTTTTATCCATTTTTTATTATTTTGTCCGTGCCTCTAGCCACAAGTGGCGGGCTTTTGGGACTTTTTCTAGTCGATAAACTAATCGCGCAACAAAATCTAGATGTCCTCACAATGCTAGGATTTATAATCCTTGTAGGAAGTGTCGTAAACAATGCGATTTTAATCATCTACCAAGCCCGCATAAATTTCTTGCACTATAAAATGTCGTGGTGGGATAGTGTGTTTGATTCTACCCATACAAGACTTAGCCCGATATTTATGAGTATGCTTACAAGCGTGCTAGCACTGCTTCCACTTGTGGTGTTTGCTGGTGCGGGCAGTGAAGTCTATCGCGGGCTTGGTGCGGTGCTTATAGGTGGACTTGTGGTGGGGGGAATCATTAGCATATTTTTGATTCCTGCACTATTGCTAAACTTCCCACCAAGAGAATCTTTGCCAAAAGAGTCTATGCCAAAAGATTTTGCTAAATCTAGTGAATCTAAAGATTTTTTATCGCAAGATTCTAGTTTAGATTCTAGTTCGCCAAACTCTAGTTTGCAAAAATAGCAAGATTCCAAAAAATCATTTTTGCAAAATCCACCCAAAAACAATACATAAAGGACAAAAATGAGATTTTACATTTTCTTTGCTGTTTTGTTCTCTTGCGCTTTTTTCATAAGCACTGCAAACGCACTAAATATGCAAGAAGCCATTACCAAAGCTACGGAATATTCTGCCAAAATTTCAGCTCAAGCTAGCACCACAAGCGCAGCTAGATTTTACAAATACTCTACTTATGCGGGATTTTTGCCAAGCCTTAGTGCAGGCTACACCTTTAGCCACAATGCCCCAAGCCTTAGCCCCACATACTCGCTAAATAGCCTAAATATCACGGCAAATATGAATGTATTTCGCGGTTTTAGTGATTATCTAAATTTCGCAGAAGCAAGGCAAAATCTAGCAAGGCAAAATCTAAGTCTTAGCAGTGTCAAAGCTGATATTATCCTCTCTACCAAGCTAGCCTATATCAAAGTCTTGCAAAATCGCGCACTACTAGCCACAGCAAGCGAATCTGCCAAACTACTAGAGGGTCAACTAAAAAAAGCGGATTCTTTCTATCAGCAAGGATTGCGTGCCAAAAACGAGGTGCTAACAATGCAGCTTCAGCTCTCAAATGCCAATATCACGCTAGAATCTGCCAAAATGAATCTAAACTACGCATTAGCCGAGCTATCAAACCTACTAGGAATAAGCATAAACGATGAGGAAGTAAGCGAGATAGACTCAATCGACTTAATAGAATACAACAAAGACAATCTACTATCACTCGCGCTAAATAACAACCCCGACTACTTAAGCCAAAAATCTCGCCTAGAATCTGCAAATATTGAGTTTAGACGCGCTAAGGGAGCGTTTTTGCCACAGGTGGATTTGGTGGGTGTGAAGTATTGGTATATCGATGGTGCAGGGCAAGCAAGTGCAAACTACGGGCTACAAAGCCAAGTGCGACTAAATGTCAGCCTAAATCTTTTCAATGGACTAAAAGATGGATTTTCCTACCAAGTCAAGCGATATGATGTGCTTGCCTCAAAATCCACACTTAGCCAATACGAGCGCAATTTGGAGCTAAGCCTAGAATCTTTGCTACGCGACTACCAAAACGCTAAGCACCAATTCCAAATCGCCCAAGATTCCCTCCAAAAAGCAAAAGAAAACTACCAAATCATAAACAACCGCTACTTGCAAAATCTATCCACTTACACCGAGCTAATCAACGCTCAACTACTCCTAACCACAATGCAAACAAGCATAAACCAAGCCCGCTACAACTTAATCTCTATCCAAGCAAATATCGAGCGACTAAGCAATCCCTAGCCTACTAAAATCTACCAAAATTTACAACGCGTTTTTTTAACCTTATCTTTTTTTGATTCTTGCAATCTTAAAATCTATCTTGCACGATTTTAGCTCACATATTTTTTTAAAACTTTAGGCACAAAATCATACTTTACACAAAAATCATAACACAAAAATCATACTTGCACAAAATCAAAAAGCATTAAAATATTTGCTTTATAATCAACTTTTGATTTTGCCAAAATCTTAAATTAAGCAAATCAACCATCCAAACGCCTAGCAAACGGACGCGCTATGAATGACACACTTACCTTTTTAGCTCTGTTTTTGATATGCTTTGTGCTAGCAGGCTGTGCTTCCATAGTCCCTAGCACGCACTATCTCAAGTCCAAGCCACAAAGCGATTTTGAAGAGAGGGATTGGCTATCTACTCCTATCGCCCTGCCCTACTTAGAAGAACTACAAGAGCCTCAAAAAAGTGGTGCACTGCTAGTGAGTGAGGGAAGCCACGCGATACTTCATCGCATAAGCCTAGCGCGAATGGCACGCTACTCTATCGAAATCCAAACATATATCTACAAAAACGAGCTTGCTTCACGCGTGCTTATGCACGAAATCTATGAAGCAGCAAATCGTGGCGTAAAGGTAAAAATTCTAATCGATGATAACGGACTAGACTCGGACTACTCTGATGTCATCGCTCTAAATCATCACCCAAATATACAAGTGCGGATTTTTAACCCCTACCGAAATAGAATCAAACTTTTTCGATTGCCAGAGATGATTTTGCGATTTGACAAAATCAATCGCCGTATGCACAACAAACTTTTTATCGCGGACAATATGGCTCTAATCATCGGTGGGCGAAATATCGCTGATAGCTACTTTGACTCTAGTGTGAATGTAAATTTTGCCGATACAGAAGCGTTTTTCATCGGCAAAATTGCCAAAGACGCCAAAGAAAGTTTCAAGCAGTATTGGGAATATCATCGCTCTATTCCTGTGGAGTTTTTGCCCTCAAAGCGTAAGATGAGGAAATTTATGAAGCACTATCCCAAAATCATCAAATCCCTAGAATCTGATGAGGAAAAGTGGGAAGAATACTCCCAAGCCATAAATGAAGCTATCGATAACTATCAGCAAAAACAAAATAAAATGTATTGGGGGGAGGCAAAACTCATAGCCGATGATGTAAAAAAAATCGATGAGCGCAATCCCACAAGCAAAATCTATGAGGAGCTAAAAGACATTTGGGAGGGCACAAATGATAGTATCTATATCTCATCAGCATACCTTGTCCCGGGCAAAAGAGGACTAAAAATGATGCAAGATTCTATCCAAAACGGGCTAAATCTATTTGTGCTTACAAACTCTCTCTCAAGCACGGACTCACTCCCTGTGTATGCAGCGTGGGAGAGGTATAGAGATAGTCTTGTGCGGCTTGGAGCACAAGTGTATGAATACCGCAGAGGCGAGGACAAAATCAAAATACGCGGACGAGCTTCCAAAGGTGCAAGCCTGCATAGCAAAGTGCTAGTCTTTGATAAGCAAATCACTTGGATTGGCAGCTTCAATCTAGACCCCCGCTCAACTGTGATAAACACCGAAGTAATGGCGACTTTTGATAATGCAGAATTTGCCACAGAAGCCACAAAACTTATCCACATAGATATGCAAAGAGCGTGGAGGCTAGAGCTACAAGGTAGCAAATCCAACAAAAATGACGAAAGTCGGGGAGGCAAACTGCGGTGGTGTGCGCCCGAATATGTCGAGGACTCTGCCGATGAAGCAAATAAGCAAAGTAGCCTCATAGATGACTTTGTGCGTGAGGGTGGCGAGCTGTGCTACAAGCACTCGCCCGATACAAGCGCATTTTTGCGCTTGCTAAATGTGTTTATGCGACTTCTTCCAGAGAATCAAATCTAGTAGAATTTTTTGAGTCTTGTTAGAGTATCAAAATTGATATAGCAGTATTTAAATTCAAACAGTGTATGATTCCATTTTTTTTTGATTCATATTTTTTTACGCAAAAAAGCTTTTTTTAAGATTTTTGCATTGCGTGGTTTTTTTATAATTTTTGTTTTATTACAAAAAGCTAAACAATGAAACATTACATACGAGTAATTACTACTGTTGCCATACTCACTCATAAGTAGAGGTACTTTGCCTTGTAATTGCGAAAATGTTGAAAATATTGGTTAATCAACACTTAATGCACCAAATTTGCGCTATTAAAGTAAAATAAAAAAGGTATGCTTATTTTGCGCCACCACTTTTGAGTCAAAATTTTTACACTCTTTTCAAATACCTTAACGCTTTATATATTTGTATGTATTGAATCCAAAATTCAGCTTTATATAACTAACTCTTTACTTTATAATGTTCATCTATCTGATGCTTAGATCTTCTCCCTTTCCGCTACAATAACACGAATTGAAATCTTGTGCGAACGCCAATATTTCTATTCTTTTTCATCAATACTATGGAATTTTTTTGTATTTTCTGCAGTTGCTGCTACATCTATGCCTCGCTTATACCAATCATAATGTTTTGCAAGATGACCTAAATCAAGTGCCTTAAATCCTTCTTTACATAAATCAGAAGCTAAAACACAAGCTGTTGCACCACACATTAAGATATGTATAAAACTCTTGTCGTAACATTTTAACCTTGATAATGTTTCATCATATACACTAAAACAATCTCTGTTCGGCACAAATTCATAGTGCAATTCTAGTGCAGTATCATAAACATTAAATTTAAGATTATCAGCAGCTTCTTTACAACCAACAAGGACGAGTTTTTTGCCCTTAAAATAATGTCTCCATATTTCAAAATCACGCCCACAATGTTGCTTTGAAAAATATTCTGTTGAATAATATTGCATAGAATAGTTTATATATTTATCATAAGCTCTCCGAGACTTTGGCACACTGTACATATAACAATTTTTTTCCATATGATTCGTATCTCTCAATAATCCAATTACATTCTGGAATGGGGCAAATATATTGTTTATCCCAACACACAAATTTTCTTGTTCATTGGCTATAATTTCTTGCATTCTCATTGCTAACTTTTTGTCATATTTTTGATAAAACATACCCTCTCCGTCAATAATGGCTATCTCCGCGTCCCCAAATCGTGCAAGGCTTTTATTTGAATTCAATAACTCTTGTATCGTGTCCTCACTAGTCTTGATATTTGGGCGTTTGACACCACTTGATGGAATTTGATATAAAATTTGCTCAATAAGTAAATCAACTTCTAATCGTTTTAATCGGTTCAACCCTTGTATGTCTTTACGAATATCCCTTATCGAAAAACGAAAACTATCCCTTATGTTCCACAAAAAATTACGCACGAATTTGTAAAGCAAAATCACTCCTTATAGATTTTTATGGTCATAGTACAAAAAAAAAAAAAACGAATTGTAAAAAATTTATGAATTCAATATAATTTAATCAAAATTTACCGTGATTATTTCATTTACACGGCACTCTACTTTTAAACAAGATAGATGGGTTTTGTTTTATTTCTAAGCCACATTAACCTTACCGATGAGTTTGAACGCACAAGAGTAGTTGAACAAGATAGAAAAAACTCTACACCACATCATAGGGGACAAGATAAGCGTAAAATTCTGCAAAGCAAACACACATTTATCTGCTAACTGATGAGATTCGCACTTGTAATGTCAAATTTAAAAAAAAGCAAAACAATCTAGAAAAAGCACTTAAAAGCCACCCTCTTCGCGAAATTTACACAGAGCATCCCCCATTTTTTTTACGAAGGAAACTATGGAGTGGTAAAAATCCACAAGACAAACAAGCAATCAAATCCCAAATTACAACCTAAAAAAGAACTTACCAAACTTAAAAAATAGCGATTTTAAAAGCACCCTCTCCTTGCAGGAGGGGTGTGATACTAAATAAATCTGCACAAGAATCTAACCACCACCTATCCCACTCGTGCTATGGGAGGGGAATCCTCCCACTCACTTTGAAAACTAGAAACTCATCATTGCAAGAATTGTGAAGCGATTAGTGGCAATCCATACTATGCCAAAAAACGCAAAAACCACAAACGCTGAATTACCCTTTGCAATCCAAAACTATTGAGCGTATGTAAGATTTGGTATATTTGTGAGATTTCAAGCAGTATTTCTATCAACGATAATTTACCTATTTTAGATACAAAATATTTAAGAAATGAAATCTACAAAAACATTTGCAGATAGCGGAAATATGGTTTTTGAAAATGATAGATTGATTTTAATGGACGGGAAAAATTCTGGCGAAGTATTTATCGCAACCGAACAAGGATTTTTTGGAAAGCACTTTGAAAAAACTTGAATATTCTACGATTGCTCAAAATATATTTGCTGGTTTTTTTGTTACTTTATTATAAAGATTTTTCGAAGAGAATAAAAAGGGAACAGCAATGCCCCACTTGGATAGAAAATTATTTGTAAATTTAATGATTCCACTCCCACCACTAGCTTAAGCAAAAGACAAATCGCCCAAACCCTTAAAAATCTCTTTATTATAAGTAAAGGTTTAAGTGTAGAGTAAAAGTCTAATTTAAAGTCATTATAGTTTTTAAGTTTTGACCTCTTACATATTTTAGCCTTTGCTAATTTGGCACTACTTCACCAAATTTTCAAGCGACTCTTTTGCTTGCTCCTCGCTTAATGCGCCCACGATATTATGCGGGATATATGCTTCCTCTAGATAGGCGATTTCATTAGCACTAAGTTTGACACTCATCGCGCCCACTGCTTCATCGATATATTTGGTTTTATTCGCACCGATGATTGGCGAACCAGCACCTTTTGCCAAAAGCCACGCTAGAGAGATTTGACTCATCGCCACGCCTTTTTTCTTTGCGAGTTCATTTACGCGCTGTGCGATGATTTTATCCTGCGCCTCTGTCTTGTCATACTTGCCCATAGCGGTTTTATCCGTCTTGCTGCGAATCGTATCGCTTTTCCACTCTGCACGAGCCAAACGGCCACTTGCCAAAGGCGAGTAAGGCATAAGCGTAACGCCTTGTTGTTTGCAGATTGGGATTAGCTCCCTCTCGTCCTCGCGGTAGAGCAGGTTATAGTGATTTTGCATAATGCTAAAAGGCGTGAGATTGTTATCTTTTGCCACTTGCTGCATATTTGCAAACTGATAGCCATACATCGCAGACGCACCTAAAGCGCGGACTTTCCCAGCCTTTATAGTCTCGTGCAACGCCTCCATAGTCTCCTCAATAGGCGTAGTGTAATCAAAGCGGTGGATAATATAAATATCCAAATAATCCGTGCCAAGTCGTTTGAGTGTGCCATCAATCTCGCGCAAAATCGCCTTGCGTGAGAGCACGCCTTTATTGAAATACACCTTTGATGAGATGATTACTTCCTCGCGTTTGGCAAATTTTTTGAGTGCTTTGCCGAGATATTCCTCGCTAGTCCCCGCAGAGTAGATATTTGCCGTATCAAAGAAATTTAGTCCCTTTTCTAGCGCATATTTGATGATTGCTTCGCTCTCTTTCTCATCAAGCGTCCAATCGAGGAAAGTCCCTGCCTTGCCAAAGCTCATCGCGCCTATGCAGATTTGTGAAATCTCAATGTCTGTGTGCCCTACCTTGACGAAATTAACGCCGTTTTTGGTGCGCGAAGTGTTTGCTTTCATACTCGCTCCTTTTGTTGAATTTGTGTCTTTTGCCATTAGTGGCAATGTGCCTATCATCGCCACGCTAGCAAGTTTGGCAGAATTTGTGATAAACTCGCGCCGTTTTAAATCGTGTAGATTTTGCATTCTTACTCCTTTATTTATGGGGATTTTGCGCTTAGATTTGCCTACCCCCACCTAAGTTTATGCTTTATAATTCGCCAAAAAGCTCACCGTTTTTGGGTCTCTATGGTCGATAAAGAGCGATTTGCCTGTATCAAGTTTGGCGATTTTTGCCTTGTCATCGGCATTTAGTTTGAAATCAAACACCGCAATATTTTCCTCCATTCGCGCCTTTCGCGTGGTTTTTGGAATGACGATGACATTGCGTTCAATTAACCACCTCAAAATCACTTGCGCAGGGGTTTTGCCGTATTTATCGCCAATAGATTTTAGCACCTTGTTGTTAAACATATCGTTTTTGCCCTCTGCGAAACTCGCCCAGCTTTGCACCGCTACACCCAAGTCGTTGTTGATTTTTTGCTCATCGACTTTTTGGAAAAATGGGTGCATTTCAATTTGATTTACCGCAGGTTTTATGTCGTTAAATAGGCAAAAGTCCGTGATTTTATCGGCATAAAAGTTACTCACGCCAATCGCGCGGATTTTCTTTTCTTTGTAAAGTTTGCTCATCGCCCTCCACGCGCCATAAGTGTCGTTAAATGGCTGATGAATGATATACAAATCAATATAATCCACCCCTAGCTTTTTCAAACTCGCATCAAAGGCTTTGAGTGCGTCTTTTTCGTTTGCGTGGCTTATCCAAAGTTTTGTTTCGATAAATAAATCCTCGCGCTTTACCCCGCCACTCATTGCGGTTTTTAGTGCCGCGCCTACGCCCTCTTCGTTAAAATACGCCTGTGCGGTGTCGATTAACCGATAGCCCACGCTTATGGCGTCTTCCACGCATCTTTGCGACTCGTTTTGTGGAATCTGATAAGTCCCATAGCCTAGTATTGGCATTTTCACGCCGTTATTGAGTTTGATTGTTTGCATATTTGCTCCTTTTTTAGCATTTTTCATATCTTTTGCAAGCAGGGGCGAAATCCCAGATATTGCGCCCGCCGCACCTACTGCCACTCCTGCTAGCGCGAGTTTGCTAGTGTTTTTGACAAACTCCCGCCGTTTTTGATTGCTGATTTTATCGCGCTGTGTAGCGCGCACATCGCGGTTTGTTTCATTCATTTTTGCTCCTTATGGTAGATTTACCCTCTAGATTCTAGAATCTAGAGGCGATAATGGAATTATAAAAGATGAGAGCAACTATCAGTCAAGGGGTAAAATGCAAATTTTTGCAAAAAATGAGGAAAACCTCAATCTTTTTCCCCTCGATTTTCCCCACTTTTTCCTTATTTTTTCAATGTCAGCTCATCAAGCGCAGCAAGCGCGTTTAAGCTGCGTGGATAGCCGATATAAGGCACAAGCGCGGTAATCACTTCGATGAGAAACGCCCTGCTATGCCCGATATTTAAGTTACCTTGAATGTGCGCTTTGACTTGCGAATCCGCCCCACCAAGAGAGGCTAAAATCACAAAGGTAAGCAACTCCCTAAAGTGTAGCTCCAGCCCCTCGCGCGTGTAGTAATCCCCAAAGCAATTCGCGCTTAAAAACTTGCGGATATGCTTTTCATCATTTGGCGCACTCGCATTGCCTTTGTCAATGGCAGAGCCAAAAAACTTCCTTTGCACTTCTAGCCCTTTTTCGGCTCGATTTTCCCGCGTAGTCGTGCCTTGTGGCTTTAGAGGGAGTTTTATGCCTTGTGCCTTAAAGACTTCGTTACTCAAAAGCAAAAAGTCCATACTCTTGCCAATGCCGATATAGGGCGTGGTTTGGTAGATAATCTCTTTGATTTCAGTGGGATTTACGCCGTTTTTTAGCGCGGCGGTAAGCATAGTGCGAAACTCCGCCTTGCCCTGCACTGCGATAAGTGCGGCTAAAATGAGCTTTAGCCGTGTTTGTAAATCAATGCTTTTGCTCTCCGCAAACACTTCATCAAAAGCGAAATTCGCGTAGTTCTCTATAAACTCGGGGTCGGTTTTTGCCACTCCCCCGCTAATGTTGCCAAAAAGTTTGGCGTGGTTTTGTTTTGCTGTTGTGGATAGATTCATATTTGCTCCTTTAGTTGATTTCGCGCTTGTGTTCGCGCTTAGTGGCAGTGCGGTGGCAAGTGCCGTGATTCCAGCGATTTTCGCCGAATCTGCCAAAAACTCCCGCCGTGCTTTATCACGCAAATCTTGTGAATCTTGCGTATCTTGTGAATCACGCCTTAAGTCGCGCAAATCGCTTGCGCTTAAATCGCATCGTGATTCTTGCAAATCACTTGTGCTTACACCTAGCGCGAAATCTTGCAAATTTCGCCGTGTTTTTTCATTCATTCTTGCTCCTTAAATTTAGGTTTTTCCCTCTAGATTCTAGAATCTAGAATGAAAAAACACAATTATAAAACCTGATAGCAACTCCAAGTCAAGAGGTAAAATGCAAAATTTATAAAAATTTGTGCGTGAAATTTTATGTGTGTTTTATACGCGCAAAAAATATTTGCATTAAACTTTAAGCCAAATATGCTAACATCTCTTGCGATATTTTGCCAAAAACAAGAGCAAAGAAAAATCTAAAAGCCACGAATAAATGGAAATGACAAAATGACAACAGCATTAGCTAAGCGCGACAATCATACCGAATTTGAACCACATAGCGACTCATCTTTGGCAGACGCATCGCGATTAAAAACCCCAAACCTTAGCTTTGCAAATTGTGATTACAAAGAGCTTATCGCTGATATGCAAAAGCAAGGTTTGCAAGTGGATTGTATCCTAACCGACCCGCCGTATAATATTTCGCGCAATCATCAGCTTGGGTTTTCAAATATGGGCAGAGCGGGAATGGATTTATTTGTCTAAAAACAATGTTTTAGACGGAGTCCAATTCTTAGCAAAACCATCTGCTTTTTGCAACCACCTTTTGATTCTGTCTTTGGGTGCAACGCTTTCCCCCCAATACTCTACAAAAAGTGCGTCTTCCATACGAAATGCGGCTTCTATCATTTCGTCTTCTATAAGTTTTAATGCTCTTTTAATATATATACCACCATTATCATCGTTGCTTGGATTTGCAACGCTACCTGCAGAAAATAAATCTCTAGCCTGATGACATAAGACACCGTGATATGTTAAAAGATATAAAACCATATCATCATATTTATTTTTAGAACGACCTGATTTTACTATTGAAGGACACAGTAAAGCCGCTTCAGCTCTTAGCTTAGTTTTTTCTTCCAAACTAAGATTAGTATATAATCTGGCTTGTAATGGCGTAGTGTGAGTATCTACTTCTCTATCATCTATCCACCACAAACGCCCATCTGGATGAATTTTTCTAGCATAAGACCTTATATAGCGCATTTTTTCTTGCATAGGCAACGAACGAAAATTATCATAAGAAATTCCCATTTGTTTAAATAATGATTCTTTTTGCTTTGTTATATCAGGTTGTAATTCAACTTCAAATCTTGGAACATGAGAGGTTCTTACATGAATTACGCTATTTTCGTATTCAGCCCATCGCACCTGCGGTGTTCCACCCATTTTACCAAACACGATATAGATATGTTTTACTTCATCTATGCGGTGTGTTTCTAATACACTATTGGCAACACTTCGCCAAGTATCATTAAGAGTAAATTTTACTTCGACACCATATTGTCCCATAGCAATATCTGGGAATGCTTGTGGATGCGGGCTAAAATCAATACTGAACTTCTTATAGGTTTTTGTGAGATTATGTAATACTTCTCTAACCCTATTTTCAAATTGCGATGATGTTTTAAATATACTTTTTTGAGATTCTGCAGTAAGTTCAATACAGCATTTATTCAAAATTGATTCAAAATCATTTTTTGTCATATATTATCTACTTTAAATTATAGATTTGATAGAGTTGGCAATGTGCCACGCCAAAACAGGTGGAACAGCATTGCCTATTTGTCGTTCCGTCTCCCTTAATCCGCAAGGAAACACAAAGCTATCAGGGAATGATTGTATTCTGGCTGCTTCACGCATTGACATTCGTCTAGGTAAAGAATAATGAAATTGTATATTCCCATGACATTCTGCCCTTATGGTATATCCTGCCCTATCAGCGAGTAATTTTCTATTGCCTTGCTCTGCACTAGCTTTTGCCTCACTCCAAATATGTGAAAAGTCCCTATCATAAGGGTGTGATTCTAAATCTTGCAAGGCAGTTTTTGCGCTTATGGGAATTTTACAAGTAGGTTTCGGTGGAATAAATTCAGCTAAATCTTTTCTAGTTCCAACAAAAATAACTCTTTGTCTAGTTTGAGGAACTCCATAATACTCAGCATTATAGGGTTGATAGTTAAGGTTATAACCCAATGAATAAAAATCGTCTAAAATTTTATTAAGAGAATCTCTATGTTGTTTTAATAATAATCCACCAACATTTTCTACTACAAATACTTTTGGCTTAATACGCCTAATCGCCTGAACAATGCTGATATATAAACCACTTCTTACCCCTTTAACTCCGAGCATTTTACCATTTATAGATATATCTTGGCAAGGAAAACCACCAATAATAATATCCGCATATATTGGCATATTATTTAACTCATTGTTAATATCCCCTTCAACAATGTGATTACCTAAATTTTTTCTATATGTTTTACACGCCGCACTGCTAATTTCATTTGCCCAAATAAGTTTAAAACCTGTTTGCTTATAGTATTTATTAAGAAAATAAAACCCACCCACAAAACCTAAATCCATACCACCACAGCCAGAAAACATAGAAACAATCGTTGCCTGTTTCGTAGATTTTTGTGTTTTTTCGATTTTTGGATTATCAATGCTCGACATAAAAGCTAAATTATCAAAACTTTGTATTGATTTTGAAGCTGACATATCCACCTCACCTAGTTTTTACAGAATTATACAAAACTATTGTATATATTTTAAGAATTTTTTTTATCAAAAATTCTGCGCCAAAGAGTTTGATAGCAAACTCGCTCCCATTAGCATTTCTAGCTTTATTACGCTTATAGAAAAAAGTGCGACATTTAGCGAGTTTAGCGCGAATTTTGATAGGCTTTTTGTGGATAAACTTTTGCGCGATAAAACAGACGAGTATGTCGATAGTGTGAATTTTGTGAGAAATTTAATCTAATCCAAAATCACTGTGTCCAATTTTCTATCCTAAGCCCAGCGATTTGGCTAAATTCGCGCTCATTATTTGTAACCAAAATGAGCTCATTTGCCAAAGCAGTGGCAGAAATCAGCATATCCATATTGCCGATAATCTGTCCTTTTTGCTCCAAATCTGCCCGTATTTGCGCATAAATTTGTGCTTCTTTCAAACCAAAATCATAAATCACAAGCGACTCTAGCATTTGATTTAGCATTTTTGCATTGTGCGCTTTAAATTTGGACTTCTCAATGCCAAAAAACAGCTCACTTGCGACAATAGAGCAAGTAGCCAAATCCCCAAGTTGCATTGTGGCGATTTTTTCAAAGACTTTTTGGGGATTGTGATTTATCACATAGACAAGGATATTTGTATCAAGTAAATATTTTGCCAAAGTCCCTACCTTGCGGTTCATCATCATTTGGAATTGCTATTTTCCCGCGAAATTGTGTTGCCGCCTTAAAAAAACTTTGCCACGAATCGCCTTGTGATGCTGGTTTTAGCAAAATATTATCGCCTAATTTTTGTATCTCAAATGCCTTGATATGCTCCACATTCACACCCTTAGGAATGCGAATCGCCATAGAATTGCCACTTTTAAAAACCTTTGCTAACATTTTGCGCCTTTGTATATTTTAATGCAAAAGTATATACAAAATATGATTTAATACAACTTAAAATTTATGCGATTTTAGGCGCAAATCGCACACGAATCGCCTAAGATTCACGCGCGATTCACGCAAATAACGCACGAATCCACCCGCGAATACAAAAAATCTACTTCGCTTTTTTTAGTGTGGCTTTGTATTCCTCATCGCTTACTTTCTCAAGCCAATTCACATTATTGCCGTCTTTTATGCCTGTTAGCGCGATATGTGCGCCACTTTGCTTATCTCCCGCGCCGTGCCAATGCTTCAAATTCGGCGGGCAAAGGATTGTGTCGCCTTCGCGTGCGATTTGCACCTCGTCTTGCTCCGTGCCTGTGATGATGACGCCTTTGGTAACGATAAGCGTTTGCCCCGCAGGGTGTGTATGCCACGCACTTCTAGCCCCGCGCTCAAACTCTACCAATCCCCCGCCAAATGGACGATAGGGTGCGTCATTAAAAAGTTTGGTTACCTTAACTTTGCCTGTGAAAATCTTTTCATCACCTACAAATCCCCCCAAACTCCCAGCTTTCACAATCTCTTGGGCTTCTTTTGCGCTTGTGATATTTACTAGGCTTAGCGCAATCACGCCTGCTACAATCGCGCTTCTTAGCACTGCGCTTGCAAAAAGTGTGCTCTCAAAAGCTACGCTCCCAAAAATCATTTCCCCCAAATCCGCGCTAAACGCGATAGATTTTACTCCGTTCATATTCACTCCTTTTGCTCTAAATTTAGGCTAGAGAGCCACCTGCGGATACTTGACTTGTTTGCCCCGAAGTTAAACTTCTCTCCATCTTTGACTATCGCATTTGGTGCGAGTTTTTGCATTTCGCGCGGTGCAGGGTCGATACCGCTCCCACCGCTCGTGCAAAATGGCACGATAACCTTGCCACTAAAATCCGTGCTTTCTAAAAAGCTAAAGATGATATGCGGGGCATTATACCACCACACGGGGAATCCTATGATTATCACGCTAAAAGGTGCTATGTCGATAGTTTTGGCAAGCTCGGGGCGTGAGGCTTTGTCCTTGCACTCGATTGTGGTGCGACTTTGCTCATTTGTCCAGTCCAAATCCGCCTTGCTGTAAGGCACTTTTGGCGCGATTTCAAAAAGCTCTACTTTGCCCGCCTCGCTAGATTCGCCTGCCTTTCCACTATCGCCTGCAAACTCACTCGCCACCTTTGCGATAGTTTCCGCCACTTCTTTTGTGATACCACTTGCGCTAAAATACGCCACTAAAATATTCATCTCACACCTCCTTTGGTTTTTTATAGTTTTCAAGCGTTTTTATGATTTTGGCAGGATTTCCGCCTACGATGACATTTGGCGGGACATCTTTGGTTACCACCGCACCCGCTGCGATTATGGAGTTTTCCCCTATGCTTACGCCCGGGCAGATTGTCGCACCGATTCCTACCCACACTCTATCGCCGATTTTGACCCCTTTGCAAAATGTCGCTTGGCGATTGTAGGGGTTGAAGTCGTGGTTTATCGTGGTGATTCGCACATTTGGGGCTATCCACACATTATCGCCTATTTCTATCCCGCCTCTATCCATAAAGGTGCAGTTTTGTTGCAGCAAAAAGCCCTTGCCTACGCTAATGTTTTTGCCAAAATCCACAAAAAACGGCGGCATTATCCAGCAGTCCTGCCCCACTTCTTTGCCGATGATTTGGCTAAAAATCCCCCGCACTTTATCGCTATTTGGTGGGAGTTTGTTTAGCTCGTAGCACAGATTTTGCGTTTGCTGTATAATGGCTAAAATCTTGCTAAATTCAGGCTCATTCATATCCACCATTTCCCCACTTCTATCTCGCTCAAATATATCTTTACTCATTTTCGCTCCTTAAAATCTTTTAGATTCGCGCTTTTTTGCTAACGCCTACTTCCCGCTAAAGACAGGGAAATATGAGTGTTCGCCGTAGTCTTTAAATTTCATTTTCTTTAGCGTATCCAAATCAGCTTCACTAATCGCAAAATCCACTTGCGCGTTTGAAGCGATATGCGCAGGATTCACGCTTTTTGGCAGAGGAATCGTGCCAATTTCTAACGCGTAGCGAATGCAAAGCTGTGGCGCACTTACGCCGTATTTTTGCGCCATTTTTTGGATTTGCTCATCTCTCAAAAGTTCGCCGTGTGCGATAGGCGAGTAAGCCTCCACCACCAAGCCCTGCGCCTTGCAGTAGGCTATCAAGTCAAAGGCCGTGTTGCCTATGTGGGTTAGGATTTGGTTTGCCATAGGCTTTATGGTGCAGTTTGCAAAGATATTTTCCAAATCTTTTTGCAAAAAGTTGCTTACGCCAATGGAGCGGATTTTCCCCGCTTTGTGCGCATCTTCTAGCGCACGCCACGCCTCAATATTGCCCTGTGAGTAGTCCCCACCGCGAAAATCATTCCACGGCTGTGGGCTATGAATCAGCATCAAGTCAATAAAATCAAGCCCGAGTTTGCTAAGCGATTCATCAATGCTTTTTGTAGCGGATTCGTAAGTCTTATGCTCGGCGCGGACTTTTGTGGTTACAAAGATTTCCTCGCGCTTTAGTCCGCCTTTTATCGCAGCTCTCACGCCCTCGCCCGTGCCGACTTCGTTTTCATAAGCCTGTGCGCTATCAAAGTGGCGATAGCCTACTTTTATGGCTTCGCTTATGACATTTGGCACTTTTTCATTTTCGATTCGCCAAAGTCCAAGCCCTAGTTTTGGGATTTTTACGCCATTGCTTAGGGTGTAGGATTCGCCTAAGATTCCTTTTAGATTCGCGCTATTTGCACTATTTGTGGGTAAATCGCTTGAATTGCCCGTGCTAGATTCGCTTGAATCACTCGCGCTTAAATCGCTTTTGTTTGAATCGCCACACGCCACAAAGCTACCGCCAATCACAGCCGCCGCACACATTCTGCGCATAAATTCGCGCCGTTTTTCATTGTCTAAATTCTGCATTCTTGCTCCTTAAATTTAGGTTTTTCCCTCTAGATTCTAGAATCTAGAATGATAAAAACGCAATTATAAAAGATGAGAGCAACTCTAAGTCAAGGGGTAAAATGCAATTTTTTGCAAAATTTTGGTGCTTTTTAGATTTTGTGTGGGAAATTTTGCTGTTTTTGCACTTGACATTAGTCCCTAAAAAGACTATAATTCGTCCTCATAAAGACTATTTAGCTTCCAAAACGCTAAAATTGCTCTAAAATTATCGTAAGGAAAAGTGATGAAAAAGCCAATCACGCACGCGCAAATCCACGATTTTAACAAGCTGTATTACAAAACGCTTGGCTTGTATGCGAGGCTTGATAACGCACTTGGGATAAATGGATTTCTCTACAAAGTTTTATACGCGCTTGCAATCAGCGATTTACACACGCAAAAAGACATCGCACAAAGCTATGAAATGCCAAAACAAACGATAAATAACATTATTTTATCGCTCCAAAAACAAGGATTTATCGAGGTGCAAACTAGCCCCACAGATAAGCGCGAAAAGCTCATAGCCCTCACTCCAAGTGGCAAAATCTACGCCCAAGACTTCATCGCAAAATACACGGACTTTGAGCAAAAAGTCTATGAAAAACTTGGCGCACAAAAGCTCCAAAAACTTATAGAGATTTTTAGCGACTATGAGAGGGCATTTAGCGAAATGCTAAGCGAGATTTACACGCAAAGTGCGCAAGATAAGGGAGCGCAAAGCACAAAAAAAGAGCAAAGCACCCAAAACCAAACCCAACAAAACGGAGGTGCAAAATGAATGCGTGGATTGTGCTGGGAGTGGCGATTGTGTGTGAGATATGCGCGACTAGCTCGCTTAAATACAGCGCGATAAGTGGCAACAAACTCTTTATCGCGCTTTTCGCGCTCTTTATGGGTGCGAGCTTCGCCTTGCTTTTTCAAGCAATCAAAAGCATTGACTTAAGCATAGCTTACGCTGTGTGGAGTGGAGTGGGGCTTGTGCTAGTGGGAGTGGTGGGCTTTGTGGTGTTTAGAGAGGAAGTAAGCGTGATAAAGTTGCTTTGTATGGCATTTATAATCATCGGCGTAGTAGGGCTAAAGCTCCTCTCAAAAGCATAGATTAAAACAATTTGTTCTGGGGTATGCGATTCACACGGCGTATCGCCCATTGCTTCGTCAATAGACTCCAAGTCTTATTTCCTTGCAAGGGGCAAAACGCCGTGCAAAGCCACACCGCCATTACTTCGATTGCGCTAACGCGAATCTATAATTTTATCGTCATTGCGAGGGCGAATCGTAGATTTGCCACGAATTAAGATTTAAAGGTTTTTTATGCAAATGTATCAAAACACAAGTTTTACCGCACTTTGTAAGCACTATATCGCCCCAAGTGTTGTATCAGCGGTATTTTTTTCGGTGTATGCCATTATTGATGGCATTATCGTGGGGAGCTATTTAGGAAGCGAGTCTTTGGCAGCTATGGGGCTTGTGATGCCTTTTATGTTTATCTCTTTTGCCCTTGCAGATATGATAGCCATAGGCTCATCGGTGCAGATTTCCCTGCGACTAGGGAGGGGCAAGGCACAAAAAGCGTGCGAGATTTTTTCAGCGTGTGTGTTGGCAATCGTGCTTATATCTTATTGCCTAGGGCTTGCACTCTACATTGGAATGGAATTTTTGCTTGATTTTATGAGCGTGAGTGAGTCTATAAAAGACTTGTGCGTGGAGTATTTAGAAGTCATCGCTATTTTTATGCCTATCATTTCGCTTTCCTACGCGCTTGATAATTATTTGCGCATTTGCCAAAAGGGCGTTTATGTTATGTGGGTTGGGGTTTTTGTCGTGCTTTGCAATGTCGCTTTGGTGTGCCTTTTTGTCATCGTGCTTGAGTTAGAGATTTTTGGTGTGGCTTTGGCAATGTGCTTAGGGCTTAGCTTAGGGACTATCCTTAGCCTAATGCCATTTTTCACGCAAGATTTGGTGCTAAAATTTTGCTATCCCAAAATGAAGCTAAAAAAGTTCTTAACCGTGCTATACAATGGAAGCTCTGAATTTATGGACACGGCTTCAGGCTCGCTATTTGCGATTTTTGCAAACGCGACACTTCTAAAGCTAAGCGGTGCGCTTGGCGTGGCAGTGTATGCGGCGATTTTATACATTGATGGGCTAGTAGTTTCTGTGATAATGGCGGCAAATGGCTCTTTGCAACCGCTTCTAAGCTATTTTTTTGCCAAGCGCGATAGAGTGCAAATCAAGCATATTTTGCGTATTTTAATCACTATAAATGTGGCGTTTTCACTCTTTGTGTTAGCTATTTTAGGCATTTTTAGGGCAGATTTTGCAGGATTTTTCGCTAAGCAAAACAATGCCGAGTTTATCGCGTTTATGTCGCTAGCCCTTTTGCTTTATAGCTTTGGCTACATTGCAATGTGGTTTAACGCCCTTACAAACGGCGTTTTGACAGCGTTTGATAAACCAACCCTCTCAATGCTCATCTCACTTAGCACAAACCTCATCGCCCCGCTTGCGTTTTTGATGATTTTGCCTAGATTTTGGGGTGTGGAGGGCGTGTTTATCGTGCATTTTTTCGCTGAAATCTGCGTGTTGATTGTAAGTGTGATTTTGCTTAAAAAAGCATTGCAATTGTAGGGCTTAGCACTTATTTACCCTCGCCAAAATCGCCTTTTTATAGCGACTTGCTTACATTATCAGAATTTAAAACCACATTCTATGTGATTGTATTTTTTATAACCCCCTTGACATAATAATATATTTTTTATATAATCAAATTTTTATATTATATAAAAATCATAATTTAAAGGAGCGACAATGCCAAAGAAAAATAACGAGGGTTTTATCCATTTGGGCTTTTTATCTAGGCAAATCTCGCTAATGCTCTATGATGAGCTAAGCGAGATTTACGCAGATTTTGAGCTTGACTCAAGGTGTGCGGGCATACTTTTTATGGGACTAGAGGATAGCTTCTCACAAACTCATATCGCAAGTCTTGCCCGCACGGATAAAAACACTATCGGTGTGATGATAGATTTACTGCAAGAAAAGGGGCTTTTAGAGCGCAGGCAAAATCCAAACAACCGCAAGGAAAATTTGATTGTGCTGACAAAAAGCGGGCAGCAAATCGCCCTATCTTTGCAAAAAAAGATTGCCAAAAAGCAAAAAGAGATTTTAGCCTTTATGACAGATGAGCGATACAGCGCGTTTTGCAGGGATTTGCTCGAAGTATATAGTGTGCTAAAAATCAAACAAACGCACTAAAAAATCAAAAGGACACAAAATGAAAAAATTTACAATTATCCAATACACCGACCCTATGTGTATTTGGTGCTACGCACTAGATGTTGCGTTGCGCAAAATTGAGTTTAGCAATGCTAATAGCGTGGAGATTCAAAATACACTCGGGCTTTTGGTGCGCGATTATAGCGACATTATCGGCAATGATGAATTTACGCCTCTGCGACTTCAAAAGTTAAAAGTGCAGATGAAAAGCCACTTTTTAGACGCCGCAGGGCGCGCAGGACTGCCTATAAACATAGCACATTTGGAGCAAAAACAGCCTCGCGATATAACCTCTCTGCCCGCAAGCCTTGCAATAGAGGCGATGAAAATCGTAGATGAGAGATTGCAAGGAGCGTATTTGCGCCGTGTGCGTGAGGCTTTTCACAGCGATGGGCTAAACACAAGCGATGAGAGCGTCTTGCTAGATTTGGCAGGCGAGTTTTTAAGCGATTTGAATGCGTTTAGAAACGCCTTGCAAAATGGCGAAGCACAAAATGCGCTTGATAAAGATTTGCAGCAATGCTACGCAAAGGGTGTGCGCTCATTTCCCACTATGGAGATTGTGTATGAGGGCAAGCACCAAATAATTGCTGGCTTTATGGGCTATGAGGAGCTAAAGGAGCATATTTCTAGGCTTACGCAGGGTGAATTTATCCCGCAAGAGAAGGGATTTAGCGATGAAAATCTGCTTGAATTTGTGGGGCGATTTGCTCGTGTGAGTGAGAGTGAGGCTACAAACGCGCTTAGCGTGGATAAAACTACGCTTAAAGAGTGCGTAGAAAGGCTATGTAGTGCGGGCATACTTGCAAAGCAGAATTGTGGGGAAAGCTACTTTATCACGCTAGCACAAAACTCTAGCTGTCATAATGGGCAGTGTCAAAACGCGCTTTTTGCGTGATTTAAGATTTTAGATAAAAGGAGAAAAAATGAAAAGATTACTAAAAATTGTCGGGATATGTATCGTAGTATGCGGACTTGGACTAGGTGGCGCAGTGCTTTTTAGCAATGCTAGTAGAGGCGAGTTTATCACCCAAAAGAGCGGTATCCACTTTAGGATGATAAAGTTTGGCTTTATCGAAGTTCTTGGTGAGTTTAGGGAGTTTCACGCGCAAGGCATAGTGCAAAATGGCAAAGTCGTGGAGCTAAAAGGCACGATAGATGCGACTTCTGTGGATAGCAAAAATGAAGTGCGAGATGAAAAAATCCGCGCACAAGAGCTGCTTAATGTCGCGCAAAATCCTGTGATAGCGTTTGAGATGATAGAGTTTGCCTCCTCGCAAAATGGCGATGATAAAGACAGCGATGATATGGGCACAGGCACTATTGTGGGCAATCTCACGCTAAATGGCATAACAAAGCAAGTAGCCCTAAAATCTCACATTAAGCTAGATAACGCACTATCGCTTCGCACGCGCATAAATGTCAAGGATTTTGGTATGTCAAACTTTCCTGTCGTGAGTGATGAAGTAGAGATTAGCGCGAATATCGCTTTAGGGGAGTAGATTTTACTAAGGGGATTTTGGCTTGTGATAGTCATTTGAGTTTGGCAAAAAAATACTAGAGATTTTGTTTGGAAGTTTTGCCTTACTTGCACATTCTAGAATCTAGAGGCGTATTTTTATATCAGGGCTTCACACCATTTTTGCAAACTCTTTGTTTTTCTCACCCTTTTTTTTATGCCATTTTGCTTTTTTTACGCCATTTTCACACCCTCCTTCCTCTTCACCCCCTTTCGCACTTTTTTCACACTTTTTTACGCTCTCAAAATCCCCTAAATCTCCCTTATGATTTTGGCGGGATTGCCCCCTACGATGACATTTGGCGGGACGCTTTTGGTTACCACCGCACCCGCAGCGATTATGGAGTTATCCCCTATGCTAACGCTTGGGAGGATTGTGGCATTTACGCCTATCCACACGCGTTTGCCAATTTTCACGCCCTTGCATAGCGTGGTGGAGCGATTTTGCGGATTGAAGTCGTGGTTTATCGTTATGACATTTACCTTTGGTGCGATAAATGTCCCCTCGCCAATCTCAATCCCGCCCCTATCCATAAAGGTGCAGCAAGTGTTGATAAACACGCCCTTTTCAAGGCGGATATTGCGCCCAAAGTCCGTGTAAAAGGGCGGCATAACCCACACACTTTTATCAAGCGCGTAGCCAAAAAGTTCGCACAAAATCGCGTGTGTTTCCTCGCGCGAGTGATAGCCTGTGTTTAGGTGCGCTACGAGCTTTTGGGCATTTGAGATGGCGTTGTGCATTTCCTCCCAGCCCTCACTCTCATAGTTTATGCCCTCGCCATTTATGTCGCGCGTAAAGATTTCGTGGCTAAAATCCACATTCTCTAAGCCGAGCAATTCTTTTAAATTGAGTTGATTTTGCATTTTGCCAATCCTTTTAAGTTTAAATTTTAAAACGCAATTATAAAAGATGAGAGTTGCTATCTGTCAAGGGGCTTTGTAAAAAATTATAGTAATTTTAAAAAAACTAACTATGTATTAAGTATATATTTTATAAAATTCTGCAGAAAATACTAACTTAAGGAATAGTTCAATGCCACAAAATCTATCAAACTCACCAAACCAAAATTCGCCAAAAACGCTCATCATTTACCTTTCATATCCCGGTTTGGGCGATAGCTTATTTTATAGCCATTTACCACGAATCGCCAAAACGGCTAATGGGGGGGGGGGGGGGAAATTACGATAAAGTCTATATTCAGCCTTTTTATAATTTTAGAAGCGATGATTACAAAAGGCTTATTTGGGAGGCGAATCCCTATGTCGATGGAGTGTTAGAAAACTACTATATCACTTCGCCTTTTGGGTGGCAAAATCCAAACGCAAAGCCACCTTATGATGACACACAAGCCTTTCCATTTTTCTCTTACAAAAATCTACCCTTTACACGCGCAGAAAATCTGCTTGATAAAATTATGCTTCATTTTGGGCTTGATGATGGGGAGCGAATGCACGAGCCAGAGATTTATTATAAGCCAAAATTTCGCCCCGAATTTCATAAGGTGATTTTCGACCCAAATTTTGTGTCCCAAGCAAGTTGCGAATTTAGCGACATACTCACCTTTTTTAAAGAAATGAATGTAAAAATAGACGCCGTAATGGGCAAAAAGCCCACAGGCAAAAATAGTGCCACGCAAAAGGCGTGTTTTGATTATAATATAGACACTGAATTTATAGAAACGCCTACTTTGGAGGACTTTTGCGATTTGATTTACTCAGCAAAGGCGATTTATTGCTTTGTAACAGGCACAGCGAGTCTTTGCGCTGCGCTTAAAAAACCAGCAAATGTTCTTGTGGGCACGAAAGAGCCTTACATTTGCCCTAGATACTTGCATTCGCCACTACATAAATATTATAATATTTACCCCGCTGATATAAGGGCGAATCTATGTCCTAAACGCATAAAGCGGTTTAAGATTTTGGGTATAAAGGGGCAGATTAAGATAAAGCAAAAGAATTTTGAAAGGCTTTTAAGTGTTATAAAAGCCATTTTGCCAAAAAGATTCGGGGCGAATTTGGCGGAGCGTTTAGACTTAGCATTTGGTGCGAATCCAAGCCAAACACTCACGCCAAGAGAAGCCAAAACGCGCTATAAAAATCTCATAAAAGAAGTATTTGTGTTAAAGTCTTAAAATAATAATGTGCGATGAGGTAAAACGCTAAATGCCCAATTCTTGGAATTCTTTTTTGATAACACCTATAAAAGAGCCACTATCCAAATAATAGTTTGGATAAGCTTGTTTAAGTAATTTAAATTTATCAAGCGAAATTAACACGACATCTATGTTCTGATTTTCTTTTGAATCTTGCTCATAAAAATCATAAAATTTCTTTGCTCCATCAAAATCTTTTCGCCTAAAACCCATAATTCTCAAAGTATTTTTCGACAAATTAAGCACGACAATAAAGTAGTAATTTTTTTCATTAACTTGCTTTTCTATATTTTGCCCTGAAACAACTAGCCCTGACAAAGTTTTAAGAATATTGTGCTGTTTATCTAGTGTAGCGATTTTCTTGCATATATATTTTTTTGATAAATTCTCATATTCACTTTGTTTTGTTGTATTTTCTATGCACGAAAATAAGGCACTAGATAATCTAAAAAATTCCTTATAATAATCTTCCCCCTCTCCTTGCTTAATCTTTGACTTACTTTTCATTCCCAAAACTTCCACCGCAGTAGCCCAATAGTGTTGCAGTTGAGTTCTAATCTGTAATTCTAATCGCATTTTAGAGGCATCTTTATATTCAAATATTTGATGAATCGAGCGGTAGCCGTCATTTTTGGGACTTGCTATATAGTCTTTGGTGTCAATAAGTTTAAATTTTCTACTACCTTTTAAATATGTTTCCTCCATAGACTTTTGAAAATTTTTAACTTGTTGCATTTCCTTAAATACAACCCTAACCCCAGCAATATCTTGCATTCTATCAAGTTTCATATCTTTGAATCGTTTTAGTTTAAACTCAATAGAAGTAAGCCTTTTTAGTCGTCTCGCAACTATAATGGCTTTAAGATTATGGATAGTCAGCTTTCTGTTTATGACATTTACCATAGCTGTCATAATAGGAATATGAATGCTTCGCCACAATGATACAGCCTTGTAATCATCAGGTGTAGCTTTGTCATTCCTTATATTTTCACCAGCTTTTCTAACTCTATTCTTAGCAATGATAATATCGTTTTCGCCCATTTTTCAATCTTTTTTATTATATTTTGCATAAACAATGCAAATAAGCAAAAAATAATCCATCGTAAATACAAACTTAAATTTTATTTAGTTTTTATTTGTAAATCCCCTATTTTGTGGCTTTTGTGAAGTGAATCACAAAGTTGCGTTTTTGGGATTTTAGCTTAGCAAGCGTTTGCGTATCTATGCGTCCAAAGCGCACTAGCCCACTATGAAAGGGTTGCTTTGCATAGAAAATCCCCAGATTCTCCCACGGAGAGAAATAAAACAAATCCCCCACTTGCGGGTCATAGCCATTTAGTCCGCTAGTGTTTAGTGGCTTTGGCAGGGCATTTGAGATTTTTTCTTTGCCCACATAGTCGCTAAATTCTAGAGTGAGAGGCAGTTGCGCGTAAAAATCACGCGTGGCAGGATTGTCCTCTAGCTCTATGATTGTGCGCACTTGCGCTTCGTCCTCAAAACTCATCTCTATCATCATTTTTGCTCCATTTGTGCTTTTATTTACGCTAGATTGCGCACCTAGTGGCATTACTATAAACACAACAAACGCTATACACGCCACAAATCCTTTAACAATTTTTGTCATTTTTGCCTCCTTAAACTTCCAAAACGCACTTTGCAAAAATCTCACAAAATCCCTATTTCGCAGGTTTGTTAATACCAAAACTCTCTCTCACGCCAAAGCCTTGCTCCAAACATAGCCGAATCACAAGGTGTGCGATAGATTTGCGCGAGATATACGCACTTGGATTTTTGAATTTCTCGCCCTTTTTGGTAAGCTCATAGTCGATTTCATTAGCATTGCTAAACCACTGCGCACGGATTATCGTGTAGTCTAACCCACTTGCTTCGATTACGCGCACAGCTTCTCGGTGCGGTGGATTGTAAGCGCGGATACGATTTAGCTCCGATTCGGGAATCTCCCCGTCATACACGCCGTAACTGCTTATCCAAATGAGCCTTTTTAGCCCCGCTTCTTTCATCGCAGCTATGATAGTTTCTGCCATTTTTGGCAAGTCGCTCCCAGCGAGATTGGCATACACGACATTTACGCCACTCATCGCGTTTTTGAGCGCGTTTTTATCCAGCGCATCGCCCTCGATAAGTTGCACGCGATTTGGATTTTGCTTTGCCACATTTGATAAGCGACTAGCATTTCGCAAATACAGCTTCAAATCCGCGTTACTCCCTGCGAGAAATCCTTGCGTAGCGACTTTTGCCACGCTACCATTTGCCCCGATGATAAGCACGGACACCTTTTCTTGCGTGCCTTTTATGTCGCTAAAGTCTTTTTCGCTCCAGCTTGTAGCACACGCGCAACCTACAAATCCAAACAATGCGCCACTAAGTGCGATAAGTAATTTTTTCATTGTGAATCTCCTTTATTTTTAAATTCTAACTATCCCAGCCAAACTGCGAAGTATTCGTATCCATTGCGCTTAATGTCGCCTTATCACGCTCATCAAGCGCGAAGTCAAACACAGCGATATTTTCTTGCATTCGCTCTAGCCTAGAAGTCTTTGGAATCACTACTATGCCTTGCTCTATGAGAAATCGCAATGCCACTTGCGCCATAGTTTTGTTATGCTTTTTAGCGATTTGTAGCAAGGTAGCGTTGTGAAAAAAGTCGTTTTTCCCCGCCACAAAAGGACTCCACGACTGCAAAATAATGCCTTGCTTTTTCATCACTTCACGCAGGGATTTTTGCTGATGAAAAATATGCGTTTGGCATTGATTTATCGCAGGGACTACCTCGCAACCTTCAATAAAATCCGCCAAATCCTTTTGCTTAAAGTTTGAGATTCCAAGTGCGCGGATTGCACCCTCTTTGTAGAGCCTTTCCATTGCCTTATACATTTGCTTTGCATTCCTGTAAGTGTCGTGGATAAGGAGCAAATCAAGCCTATCAAGCCTTAGCTTTTTCATTGAGGTTTCAAAAGCCCTTAGCGTCTCATCATAGCCCATATTGCTTGAGAGTTTGGTAGTGATGAAAAACTCCTCGCGCTTAATTTCTGCAAGCGCGTTTGCCACTGCGTTGCCTACTTCGCGCTCGTTGCCATACATTTGCGCGGTGTCAATTAGTCGGTAGCCCACTTGCAAGGCTTGGCTTATGGCTTCTTGCCCGCTTTTGCCACTAAGCCCATAAGTGCCAAGCCCTAGAATTGGCATTTTTATGCCGTTATTAAGCGTTAGAAATTCCATTTTTACCCCCTTGCTTTGTGCTTTGGTAGTCTTTGAATCCTTTGCAAATAATGGCAACGCAGTAGTCATCATCGCAAGTCCTGCGAACCTTGTGCAATCCGCGACAAACTCCCGCCGTTTGTTATTAAAACAATCACTTTGCATTTCTGCTCCTTTTAATATTAGTTTTGCCCTCTAGATTCTAGAATCTAGAGTGTGCGAAGATACACAGATTCTAACTCAAACTTTTCATATCAATCACAAAGCGGAAGTTTGCCTTGCCTTGCGCGACTTTTTGATACGCACTATCAAGCTGTGTGATTGGGATTAGCTCAATGTCGGGGTAGATATTGTTTTTCACGCTAAAATCAAGCATTTCTTGTGTTTCTTTTATGCCACCGATAAGCGAGCTATACACTTTCCTGCGAAACTGCCAAATCATCGCGTTTGCGTCCAAACTAGGATTGTCTTTATGTGAGGGCAAGCCCACGATTGCCATTTCGCCATACATTTTTAGCATTTTTTGATACGCGTTTATATCGTAATGATAGGGAATCGTAGAGATGATGAAGTCAAATTCATTTGTGATTTGGCTAAACTCTTTGCTATTCACATTGACAAATCGCTTCGCACCAAGCCCTAGCACCGCTTCGCGCTTATCTACTATGTCAAATCCCGTAACCTCCGCGCCAAGTGCCACCATATATTTCACTGCCAAATGTCCTAGTCCGCCCACACCTGCTACGGCGACTTTTTGCCCTTTTTTGACTTTGCTAAACATTATGGGCGAGTAAGTTGTGATTCCAGCGCAAAGCAGTGGCGCGACTTTTTCTATTTGCGCGGTTTTTGGCACTTTTATGGCAAATTTTTCACTCACTACATAGTTGTTTGAGTAGCCACCGAAAGTGATTTCATCGTTATGAAAGACATCTTTGCTATTGTAAGTAAAGACGGTTTTAGCGTTTGTGCAAAACTGCTCTTCGCTGCGTTTGCACGCTTCGCACTCCCCGCAAGAATTTACCATACAGCCAATCCCCGCGTAATCGCCTATTTTAAATTTGCGCACTTTCTCTCCCACTGCGATTACGCGCCCTGCGATTTCGTGTCCGGGTATCATAGGATAGTTTGGCTTGCCGTGCTCGCCCAAAACCGCGTGCAAGTCGCTGTGGCAAATCCCCGCGTAGAGGATTTCTATGAGTATATCATTTGCGCCTAATGGGTGGCGTGTGAAGCTATGGGGCTTAAATTTGAAATCCTTGCTAAAAGCTGCGTAGCCTTTGCTTTGGATTCGCGCCCCGCTTTTTGCTTGGGATATTGCTTCATTTGAGCCGATGATTTGGCTTGCGCTCATTGTGCTTGCAGTGTTTGCTTGCGTGCTGCTAAAAATCGCGCCACCAAAAAGGGCTACGCCCGCGCTTAGTTTGGCAGAGTTTTTGACAAACTCGCGCCTTTTCTCATCGCGACAATCGCGCTGTGTGTCGTGCAATTTACCTTGCAATTTATCTTGAATATTTGTTTTCATTTTTTGCTCCTTTTAAATTATGAGTTTTGCACTCTAGATTCTAGAATCTAGAAGTGATAATAAAATTATAAAACTTGAGAGCAACTATCAGTCAAGAGAAAATCACGAAATTTTTATCAAAATGCGTAAAAATGATTTTTGAAATGAAGTTATAATGCAAAATATTTCAACACAAAGGGATTTTGTGGCTTACAACCAAAGTTTTTTCACTCCTCACATTTTCACTTACACCACTAAAGAGCTAGATTGCCTAAAGGCAAAGGACAAAAGGCTTGCAAAAGCGATTGACAAAATCGGCACAATCACGCGCGAGGGCGAGCGCGATATATTTGCAAGTGTCATTCATCACATAATCGCGCAACAAATTTCCACCAAAGCCCAAGCAAGCATTTGGGCACGGTTTTGCGCGCTTTTTAGCGAGGTAGAGAGTGAGAAAAAAAATGTGAAAAAGGCACAAAGCACAGATTCACAATCCAAGCAAAAAGCGCAAGTCCTCTTAGCCATAGACATAGACAAAATCCGCTCTTGTGGGATTTCCTCGCGCAAGGCACAATACATTTTAGACTTCGCCCACAAAGTGCAAAGTGGGGAGTTTGACATAGAGGCGGTGGCAAAAATGAGCGATGAAAAAGCCATAGAAAGCCTAATCAAACTTCGTGGGATAGGCGTTTGGACGGCGGAGATGATATTGCTTTTTTGCTTGCAGCGCAAGGATATTTTAAGCTATGATGATTTGGCACTGCAACGCGGGCTAAAAATGCTCTACGCGCTTAAGTGTGAGGGCAAAAATGGCAAAATCCCAAAAGAAGTGTTTGCGACATATAGGGCGAAATTTAGCCCCTATGGCAGTATCGCAAGCCTTTATCTTTGGGAAATTGCAAGCGGGAAGTTTGAGATTTAGGGGTTTAGAATTTTTATTGTGCTTTATAAATTTTGGTGCTTTTGTAAGTTTTGCGCTTTTATGAGCGCGGAGCGAAAAAGGCGAAACCTAAGGAGTAAAAAATGGCAAGTAGTGAGGCGTTTAAGGACTTTGTCTTGGAGCGATTGGAGCAGTGCGCTAGGGAGTATCTAAATGGTGCGTTTGCCTTTAGTGCGCTAAAAATGTTTGGGGAATATTGCGTGTATATCAGTGAGTTTGGGAACTTGGAAAGCCAAAGGAGCAAAAAAGTGCTGTTTTTGCTCTGCGATGAGCAGGTGTTTATCAAAAAGTATGAAGCCTTAGATGAAGTTGCTAGCGAGTATGAGGGGTTTTTTGCGCTTGGATTCCCTTTTGTCGGTGCGAGGGAACATTATATTTTAGACATCGAAAACCTTGAGCTACTAGCCAAAATAGTGCAATCCACCCTGCCCTATCTACCCACACCAAAGTCAAAAAATACACACCAAAGCAAGCGTGCAAAAGCAAGAAAGCCAAACTTGCTAGAGCAATAAAAAAACGATGATTTTTAATTATACGCCAAACTCTCGCTTATATTTTGCTTTGCTATCTTTTTCAATGTGTCGCAAAGTAGCACCATAAAAAATACTAAAATTGTGGCAAAAAATTTGTGTTGATAGATTATGATTCTATCCAAAAGTGCGAACTACGCGCGAAAATCCGCACAAAAATCTAAGCCAAAATCCACATAAGGAAAATCACAAATGAAAAAATACGCAAAAGAATTTTTAAAAAACCCTCTGCAAAATTCTGCCCTGCTGTATGCAATCGTAGGTGTTGCAAATACGATTGTGGGGCTTGGCGTGATATTTGCGCTAATGTATGTGGGAGTAAAGCCTGAAGTTGCAAATCCTATTGGCTATGTCGTAGGGTTTTTGAACTCATATTTTCTAAATAAAAAATTCACTTTCAAGTCGGCAAACTCACACAAAAGGGACTTTGTGAGGTTTGGTGTGGCTATGGGCGTAGCTTATCTCATAAACCTAGCCGTGCTACTTGGAATGCACTATGGGTGTGGCACGGATAAATACATAGCCCAAATCATCGCAAGTGTGTGCTACACCATAAGCGGATATTGCATTAGCAAACTTTGGGCTTTTAAGCCAAGCAAGAAAGAAAGTGAGTGAGTGAGGTAAAATCAAGCATTGATAGCAAAAAATGATAAAGCTATTTGCGATAAATTTAGCATTGTAAACAATAGAAAAAACTTTTTTAATCATAGTGTGAAAATTTCGGCTATATCAACTAAGATTGCGTTTTTTAAATTGTCTTTGCAAGGTTTGGTAAGAAGTTAAAAAAGTCTAAAAAAGAATGGCTCCGGATGCAGGATTCGAACCTGCGACCAAGCGGTTAACAGCCGCCTACTCTACCGCTGAGCTAATCCGGAATCTAAAAAATATCGCCTAAAAAACTAAAAAGAAATAAAGGCAAAATTCTACGAAAAAATCGCGCTAATGTCAAGGTTTTACGCAACAAAAGCGCGGATTTTGTATATTTTTATTTTTTAAAACTACAAAAAAGATTTGATTCTCACATTTTTGTCTTTGCTTTTATCCCTAGCAATGATAGCCCCTGCGTGATTGATAGGCTTACAAGTTTTGAGATTTTTAGATATATTGCTTCGTTTTTGCTACCCAAAATCTTAGTAGCATTGTAAAATCCGTGATATGCGCTTGAGAGGTTTTTTAGGTATTCACAGATTTTTTGCAAGCTCCTCTCATCATACGCCATTTCTGCTATGCGTGGCAAAAGTAGTGCCAAAAACGCTAGCTCCATTATCTCGCTATTTTCTTTGCCCTCTTGGCTAGATTCTAGCTTCGCGCTCAAAATCTCTCCCTCACTCAAGCTAGATTTTGCACACATTGTGTGGATTCTAGCATTTGCATAGTTGATATAAAATATAGGATTGCTTGCGTCCTCCTTGCTAAGCATATCTATGTCAAACTCCAAATGCGTATCAGGCTTTTTTGTCAAAAACACAAACCTAAGCTCATCTGCACTAATCTCATCAAGCACTTCGCCAATCAAAATAAAATTCCCCGCTCGCTTACTCATCTTGTATGGTTTGCCCTCTTTTAGCAGGCTTACCATTTGTGCTAGCAAGACTTCAAGCCTAGATGAGTCAAATCCCAAAAACTCCATAGAAGCCTTTACTCGTGGGATATAGCCGTGATGGTCAGCACCCCAAATATTTATCAGTCTATCAAATCCGCGCTTATACTTGTAGCGATGATAGATAATATCCCCAGCTAGATATGTTGGTTCGCTATTTTCTCGCACCACCACCCTATCTTTCTCATCGCCAAATTGGCTAGATTTTAGCCAGATTTTGCTATCTTTATCATAGACACCGTTATTTGATTTTAACTCTTTTAGAGTATCCTTCCACTGCGTATAGAGGCTTTTCTCACTTACGAAATTATCAAAGCAAATGTGTAATCTCTCCAAATCAGTCTTAATAATCTCTAGCATAAGATTTTTGCCGAAATCTTTTAATTGCTCAAGGTTTGAGATTATGTTTTTTGGCAAGAAAAAATCCTTGCCAAAATGGCTAATCGCATCTTGTGCTGCTTTAGCGATATACTCGCCTTTATAAGTCTCTCCTGCCTCTTCTGCCTCTAGCAAAATCTGTGGCAAAGGGCTAAATTCTAGTATCCTTAGCCCACTAAGTGCGAGTGAATATGCTAGCTTATCCATTTGTGCGCCAGCGTCATTTATGTAGTATTCTGTGGTGATATTTTTCCCTAGATATTCTCCCACACGCTTCAAGCTATCGCCATAGACAGCACCTCGTGCGTGCCCTATATGAAGCGGTCCTGTGGGATTTGCGCTGACATACTCAAGGAGAATTTTTTCTTGCTGTGATTTTTTTTGCGTTAGAGTATTTTCAAACGCGCTCTGTATGCAGTGATGAAAAAACTCGGCACTCAAAGTGAGATTGATATAGCCATTCACTTGAGATACTTTGCTAAACTCGGCTTTTGATTCTAGTTTAGCACATATTTCTTGTGCGATTTGTGTAGGAGGAAGTTTTTTAATCTTTGCTAGACTAAAAGCTATGGGTGTGGCAATATGCCCAAAATCTTTATTTTTAGGTAGCTCTAAAACTACCTCTTGCCCTACGATTTCACTTATGATATTTTTGATAGAAGCAAACATAATTTGTGATTTTATCTAGTTGGGTTTTATCTAGCTTGTGCTTTTTGTCATTTTTGCAAGATTGCCAAGTGGATTATGCTTTCTTAGAGCGTCCACGCTTTTTGGGAGAATCTACCCCACTAGAAGAAGTAGCACTAACAGAAGCAGTGGCCTTGTCTGCAGAAGTCTTTGTGCTAGAGCCTTTTGGACGAGTGCGCCCCCTTGTGCTTTGGGAAATTTGTGGCTGTGAAGTGCTAGCTTCTATGATTGTTTGCCCTGAAGTGTTGGCAACGCTACTAGACTCCTCATCATCATCTTTTATCGCCTTTTTGAAGCCCTTGATTCCTGTGCCGATGCCTTTCATAAGCTCGGGGATTTTTTTGCCACCAAAAAGTATCAAAACCACCGCTATGACAATAGCCCAATGCCACCAGCTACCTGCTCCCATCTATCGCTCCTTTATTAAATTTTTACAAACAAAAACGCTGATAAAATGCTTAAACAAAAAATGTTATTGTAAAATTTTTTATTAAATAAAAATCCCACAGAATCGCAAAATATTCTATGCAAAATCTTTTTGCTAGCCTTTCCACTCCTGCATAAGCAAATCAGTGATTGCCTCTTGGGTGAGAAATTCTAACGAAGTAGCAATATGCAAAATCGCACTTTTTGCTTGTGCTATATCATCATTTATTATCACATAATCAAACTGCGAAATATGCTGCATTTCGTTATAAGCGTGCAAAAGTCGTAGCTCAATATGCTCCTTGCTATCGCTTTGTCGCTTCTCTAGTCGCTCACGCAAAATCTGCTTGCTTTTTGTCGTTACAAAAATAGATTTTGCTAGCTCGCCATAATGCTCTTTTATGCTTCTATGTCCCTGCACATCGACATCAAAAACCACTAGCTTGCCTTGATTTAGTGCTTTTTGGATAGGTTTTAGAGAAGTGCCGTAGTAGTGATTATGCACTTGAGCCCATTCCAAAAACTCCCCCTTTTCTATATCTGCGATAAATTCTCTTTCACTAACGAAATGATAATGCTCGCCGTCCCTCTCGCCATCGCGCATAGCCCTAGTCGTAGTAGAGATAGAAAAATACATATCACTTATGGATTCTTTTAGTGCGGTGCAAAGAGTGGATTTCCCAGCACCACTAGGACCTGAAAGAACCAAAATCCTACCACATTTTTGCCCTAAACGATTTTGGCTAATCTTTTTTTGATTTTTAGCACAATCAACCGTGCTAGACTTTGGAGGATTTTTCTGCGATTGTTGTGATTGCGCATTGCGTGATTGCGTTGTTTGTGGTTGCATTTTATACCTTTATCGTAGTTGTTGCCCCACTTTTTTCTAGCTCCGTTTTTTGCCCCGATTTTACTACGCTTTTATGCTTTGCTCTCTACTCTATCTTGGCAGATAGCTAATCCTGCGAAAAATCAATATCAATGCGGATATGCGCTCCCTCAAGCAGTGAGCTAATCTCCTCCGCGCTTTTATTGGCAAGTAGCTCGGTGATAAGTCGCTTTTGCGTGGATTTGGCACTTGATGATTTGGTAGAATCTTTTGAGCTAGATTCCACACTAGAGCCAAAATCCAAACTAGAATCTTTGGTATCAAAATCTTGTGCCACAACTTTTTCAAGCGAAGTGTCTAGCTCAGCGATAGCTGTATCTAGCCCGCTTATAGAATCTTTTGATTCTATTAAATTTTCTAGCTCTTCCAAAGATTTTGGCAACTCGGTTTTTGGCATATCCACATCATCTAGGCTACTTGCTTCTAAGTCGCTAGATTCGCTCTCTTCCAAGCTAATATCATCTAAGCTGCCCGCTTCTGCGCTATCAGCACTATCTATGTTATCTGTTTGCAAGCCACCCTCCTCTAAGCCACTTGCTGCCAAATCTTTGCTTAAGTCATCTTGTGCCAAATCCTGCAAATCATTCTCTAGGACGCTATCTAGCCCCATTTCATTTGCCAAATCCTCTTTAGAATCCTGTGTACTAGATTCTTTAGCATCTGCTTGTGTTTCATCGACTTGTGATTCTGTCTGCTCGCTCAAATCTGCCAACTCAAGCACTTTATCTATACTGCTAGCCTCATCTTTAACTGCCTCATCTACTTGGCTTATTTCATTATGAGACTCGCTAGGCGGCTCTCCCTCTGCCAAATCATTTTGCAAGACCGTTGGCGTCTCTTCTTCTAAGCTTTTTTGCAAATCCTGCTCCAAATTTTCTTGCAAATCTTTTATTACTTCATCTTGAATGGATTGTGTGGATACTTCTTTGCCTGCGCTTGCTTCTTGTGGGGCAAGAGACTGTGCTACCTCATCGCTTATCTGCTCTTTTGCCACTTCTGCTACGCTGGTATCCTCCACGCTAGCATCCGTGATAGACTCTTGTGGAGTTTCTACCACTGATTCTTGGCTAGAATCTTGTGTATTTTGAGCACCCTGCTCTGCCACACCCAAATCACTCAAAGGCTCTTTCTCACTTCCTGCCAAAGCCTCTTTATCCAAAGTAACGCCACTAGCCAAATCACTGCCCAAATCCTCCTCGCCTAACACTTCCATAATATCACTTTCACTCAAATCCGCAAACTCTCCTCCCTCGCTAGCTTCTTTGGCGTTTTCTTGTGCGGATTCCTCTTGTGTGGATTCTTGGATAGGTGCTTGTGCTTCTTGTTGTGCGCTAGGCTCACTAGCCTCTACGCTACCAATCTCCTCTCCAATAAATTCTTGTGATTCTTTGCTTGCACCCTCATCGCTTATGCCTGCTAGTGCCTCGCTAGCCAAATCACTATCTGCGCTAATTTCCGCACTATCCGCGCTCTCTGCACCTTTTGCCTCATCTATATCATCTGCTAATCCTGCGATTTCATCTGCACTATTTGCACTATCTGCCAATCCCTCGACTTGTGCTCCTGCATTTTCAGCAAGCAAGTCTTGTATCTCTTGGGCTTCATCTTTGTCAAGCACACCACCTTGCGCGGTAAAATCTAGGCTTGATTCTTGTGATTCTTGTGGCAAATCCTCTACATTACCATTTGTGCCACTTGCACTATCTGCTACACCTGCTATGTCATCAGTCGTTTCATTTGCAACCACTTCACTTGAAATGTCTAAGCCATCAAGGCTATCATCCAAACTATCTAAACTAGCTAAATCATCTTGTTTTTTATCCAAGTCCACTCCCAAACCCGCACTTGCGCTTTCGCCCAAATCCGCACCCAAATCGCCACTCAACCCCTCATCACTACCGATGTCATCTCCAAGCAGTTCATCACGCTCACTCACATCACTAGAAGCCACGCTAGAATCCGCGCCAAAATCCGCGCTAGGAGCACTATCTGTGCCACCTAGCCCATCTAGATTCCCAAGCACAGAGGCAGTGCCCAAATCATCTAACTTATCCAAACTATCTAACTGTCCATCTAATGAACTATCTAGAGAATCGCCCAAAGAGTTATCTAAAGAATTCTCATCAATGCTATCCAAATCCCCTGCCAAACTCTCTCTTATGTCTAAAGCAGAATCTAACTCATTAGGTTCTGCGCTATATTGCCCTGCAGATTCCCCACCCAGCGCATCCACTGAAGCAGGCTCGCTTAAAAAATCAGGTTCACTAGAAATATCCTGCACCGCACCTAAATCATTACCACCCAAATCATCTACGCTCGCCCCACTTTTTTCTCGCTCAAGCGCAGCTAGGCTTTTATGCTCGATATTTTCCCCCACTTCTAGGAAATTTTCTTCCTCATCTACTTGCTCTTTTTGCTCTTTTGCACTCTGAGCACTTGTCTTTGTCTCCACCGCGTCAGTATCAGGCAATGGTGGCAACTCCAAATTCCCCTCAAATAAATGTTCATCTTTCAAATCAAATTCATTAAGCGGTATATCTTTGATGGGTTCTATCGGTGTTTTTTGCTCCTCTTCGACAGCTCTATTGAAATCCTCGCCCCTATTCACAAGCTCTTTGCGCAATAGCTCCAAAATCTGCGTAGGCAAAAACGGCTTTTGGACAAGGTATTTAAACTCATTTAGAGGTTTGCGCCGTGAGTATATAAGACAGCTTAGAGATTCTGTGCCGATTTGCTTAGCGCGTTTTGTGTCGCTACCTAGCGCATTCTCATCGACAAACAAAAAGCAATCCTCCAGCATAGAAGAATCAACCTCTTCTAGGCTAATAAAATGCTGCACTTGCAACCCCGTCTTTTTCGCACAAGCCTCAATCAGCTTTGACACCATTAAATCTGTGTTAGCTATGACAATCTTCATACACGCCTACCCATTTCGTAGATAAAATGCTACAATTATACCAATTTTTTGACAAAAGGATTGCCAAATGAATAAGTTGCTAGCAAATTTTGTTCTCTTTTTATTCCTTTCTACTTCCAGCACACTACTCGCAAGGAGCGAACTTTTTATGATGCCTTATGAACAATCCCAAGCCCTAAAAAGCCTACAAGACGCATTTAAACGCGCTCAAAAAAGCATAGATATTTCAATTTATAGTTTTACAAACAGAGAGATTGCAAAAACCTTGAGAGATAGCGCAAATAGAGGTGTAAAAGTGCGAATAATCTACGACAAAGATAGTGCCAAAGACGCCCGCTCCACCATAGGCTACCTAGAAAAATACAACAACATAACCACCTGCACGCTAAAAGGTCGCAAAGCTCAAAACGGCAACTACTACGGCATAATGCACCAAAAAATGGCAATAGTGGATAAAAATATCCTCTACATAGGTTCTGCAAATTGGAGCAAAAACGCCTTTGAAAACAACTTTGAAACGCTTTTTTATGATGATGATTCTTATCTCGTAAATAAAGCACTAAACGCATTTGAAAAAATGATAAAAGAATGCGAGAAATTCTAAAAAATTTTTAGTGTTTTTTTTTAGTAAAACTTAAAATCCCTATTTACCACAACAACTAAGGCACACTTTCTAAAGCCCAAATAAAGCAACATTTGCAAAAAATAGTGAACTTCAACTACCAAATTCTACACAGAAAAATCTCTCACCCATTCCATTTGGGCTAAGTAGCTCACGCACTCTTAGCACTTCTTGCTGATAGATTTGCATTTTGGGATTTTGTGAGATTTCACTTTGTAAAATTTGGTTTTGTGAGGCTTGATTTTGCAAATCTTTATTTTGTAGATTTTGATTTTGCGAATTTTGGCAAAAAAGAAAAAACTCCTCTAGTAGCTTATCTATACCAAACTCCACAAGCGCAGCATTTAGACGCGATTTAGCTTGTAATCTCACACCAAATGAGCCAAAAAGCGCAATAATGCGCGAAAAATCCACTTCATAAGTCAAATCACACTTGCCAAAAAGCCCGTGCAAATCTGTGCAAATCTCTTCAAAGCTAAGCACTCTATGTGCCTTATATCCACGCAAAGTTACCTCATATCTTGCCACTTCGCCACCATAATCAAAGCTCAAAAACCTCCACGATTTGAGATTATCTTGGGATTTGATAAAATCACAAACACTTCTTATAAAAGGTTCTAGTCCAAGCGAAATCTCGCCGTTTTTGACTTTATCTAGCTTTTTTTGAGAAAGCATTTTTTGTAGATGATTTTTGCAAAATATAGTTTTTTTACTTTGTGCGCTTGATTGCTCTATCTGTGATTGTAGATTTTGGATTTGTCGCTCTATTTCCTCATCGCTACGCCACACAATCCTATCAAAATCCTTGATAAAGCAAAAGCGATTTTCCCTCACCACCTCGCAAGCAAACGCATCAAAAAGCTCATTACTTAGCATAAAAATACTTTTTTCATTAGCTAGCTTTAGCTCGCTTAAATCTTCTAGTGGCGTTATGCGCGGATTTTGCGCTTGCATTTTGCGCAAAAGCTCTAGTGGCTCTATACTAAAAAACCTTGTTTGCTCTAATACTCCCACACTCAAAATATCCAAAAAATCAATAATATCGCTAAGAAGCCTACCACTATGCGCACCAAACTCCACAACACCAAGTGGCAACTCTAGCTTGCCACACTCAAGCAAGTCAATGATATGTCTTGCGATAGCACCACCAAAAAATCGCGACACACTCACAGCTGTGTAGAAATCCCCCTCTTTGCCAATTTTTTCATCTCCTTTTGTCGCGCGTGAATAGTAGCCATTTACCCCATAAAGCCACTCATTCATATACAGCCCAAAGCTCACCCCAAAATCATCTGCAAAATCCACTCCAAAATCGCTTGCAAAGCCCTTTGCAAAATCCGCGCTAAAATCCCTCATAAGCCCTACTCAAAATCAAAATCTATCAAAATGAATTCTAGGGTCGATGAGTGTATAAACGATGTCGCTAATAATCCCCACCACAAGACTAAGAAGCGTGAAAATATATAGCGTGCCAAATACCACAGGATAATCCCTACTCAATATACTCTCATACCCCAAAAGCCCCAATCCATCAAGGCTAAAAATAATCTCAATCATCAAACTACCGCTAAAAAAGATTCCCATAAAAGCCGCAGGAAAAGAAGCAATCACAATTAGCATAGCATTGCGAAAAATATGTCCATATAGCACGCGATTTTGACTTGCCCCTTTTGCATAGGCACTTAGCACATATTGTTTGTGCAACTCCTCTAAAAACGAGTTTTTGCTAAGTAGTGTAAGCCACGCAAAACCACCGATAGAAAGGCACAGCACAGGAAGTGTGATATGCCACAAATAGTCTTTAATCTTGCCTATTGTGCTTAGCTCTTTAAAATCCTCACTCACAAGCCCACGAAGCGGGAAAAAATCCCATTGCACCGCAAAAAGCACAATAAGCAAAATCCCAAACAAAAACGCAGGAATAGCATTGCCTATAACAATAGCAAGCGAGCTAAGAGAATCTAGCAATGAGCCGTTTTTGCGGGCTTTGTAAATCCCTAGCGGGATAGAAATGAGATAAATCAAAATCGTGCTAAAAAGCCCTAGAGATACTGACACAGGCAACTTTTCTACCACCAAATCCCATACGCTGATTTTGCGATAGTAGCTATTTCCTAGCTCAAATGTCGCGTAATTTTTTATCATTAGCCAAAATCGCTCCATTATGCCTTTATCAAAGCCATATTGCTTTTTTAGCTCCTCTATGAGTTCGTTTGGCAAGCCTTTGCTTGCTTTGTATTCGCTTATTTTTATTCCCGCGCTTGCTTCGCCTTTTGCACTCATTTCAAGTTTATTTGTCATATATTCCACAGGACCGCCCGGTGCTAGCTGAATGATAAAAAAATTTATCGCAATAATGCCTAAAAGTGTGGGAACAATGAGAAATAATCGCTTGCAAAGATAGGAAAACATCGCTAAATCCTTTTTGCAGATTTTTAAAAAGATTGCAAAATATCATACAAGGCTAAAATGACTGATTTTTTAGCGTGATTTTTGATTTCTAAATGGGCATAAAAAATAACTAAAATCTCAAATCCGCACAATAAATTCACACTCAAAATCACGCTGTAAGTGTTTCTAAAATCTTTAAGTCAAATCCGCCAAGTGCTGCAAACTCGCGTTTGTTGTTGCTGATTAGCTTAAATTCTCGTATGTCAAGTTTTTTTAGAATCTGCGCTCCGATTCCAAAGTTTTTTACCAAATCCGTTCTTGTCGAAGCGTCATTGACAAACACAAGATAGCCGCCCTCTTTTTGTAGTTTTTTAACGCACTTTAGCAAAAAGTCAAATCGCTTTGCGTTTTGAAGTAGCTCAAAATCGGTTCGTATCGTGTGTAATCGCACAAGAGGCGTATCTGGCGAGCCAAACTTAAACGCATAATGCTCTCTATCCAAATGGTCTTTTAGCGTGATTTTTTCACACACACTTGAGAGAAACTCACTATTTTCACGCGAAGTGATACTAAGCAGATTTTCATTTTGGAGGCGATAAGCTATCAAATCTGACACATAGAGAATCTTTATATTATGCTCTTTGCTAAAATCACTCAAAAATCTATCCCCTCTTGCTGCCATAGTGCCATCTTCTTTCATTATCTCACAAATCACGGCTATGGGCTTTACCCCTGCCATTTTGCACAAATCCACTCCCGCTTCGGTATGCCCTGTGCGAACCAGCACACCTCCGTCTTTTGCGATAAGCGGAAAAATATGTCCCGGACGGACAAAATCGCTAGGTTTTGCATTTGGCGCACACATAAGATTGATAGTCAAATCCCTCTCATAAGCAGAAATCCCTGTCTTAGCCTCCCTAGCATCAATAGAAACCGTAAAAGCTGTCTCGTGGTTGCTATCGTTTTTTGCCACCATAGGAGGCAAATCTAGCTGCAAGGCAATCTCTTTTGGGACGCATACACAGATAAGCCCTCGCGCTTTGCTCGCCATAAAATTTATCTTTTGAGGCGTGCTAAAAATTCCCGCCATCACTAAATCCCCCTCATTTTCCCTATCCTCATCGTCCATTACGATTACCATTTCGCCATTTTTTATTGCTTCTATTGCTTTTTCTACGCGGGTTAAATATTCCACAGCAAAATCCTTAAAAAACAAAATTTTGTGCGCATTATACTTCAAAAGTATTGACAAAAAACATAAAGTTTTATAGAATAGCGACTTTGTTTTGCGAAGTCGTATTGGGGTATCGCCAAGTGGTAAGGCAGCTGGTTTTGGTCCAGCCATTCCGAGGTTCGAATCCTTGTACCCCAGCCACTTTTTAGATTCTTTTTCTTTTCTTTATATCCCCTTTTTTTACCTTTATCGCTTCTTGTCGCGGGATAGAGCAGTCCGGTAGCTCGTTGGGCTCATAACCCAAAGGTCGGTGGTTCAAATCCATCTCCCGCAACCAAACCACTCATACTACTCAAACCAACATTAACTACTCTAAAAAACTAAAAACAACAAAAAAAAAACACGCAAGTCAAAAACGCACACCTGCGATAAAAGCGTGCTAAAAAAGCACACCAAACGCACAAGAAGCGCAAACAACGCAAACAAACAAAAACCCAAAAAAGGAGCAATACAAACCAATGATTAGCTCTAAGCGCACGATAAAATCCCTCTCCGCACTTTTTATCGCCATTTCCTTTGCTTTCGCTGGCAATGCCCTAGTGGTAGGCTCTATGGGCGTGATTTTAAAGGAGCGCGAAGTAGGAGAGCTCATCATCGGCATTATTGGCGCGTGCTTTTTCATCGGCGCGAGTATGAGCACCATTAGCGCGCATATTTTCCTTGCAAAAATCGGGCACATTCGCGCATTTGGGCTTTTTTGCGCAGTATTTGCCATTAGCATTATATGCCATAGCCTTAGCCAAAACCTCCTCTTATGGATATTTTTGCGCCTAATGCTGGGGTATTGCTATTATGCAATCCTAATGAGTATAGAATCGTGGATAAACCAAAAAGCAAAAAACGCCGTGCGCTCAAGGGTGCTAAGCTTTTATGAAGTCGTGTTTTACCTCTCTTTTGGCTGCGGACTTTTGCTTATCGGCTTGCCTTTTAGCGAAAGTGAGCTTTTCATCATCTCCGCGTGCTTGATAATGTTTTCCTCCATACCGCTAAATCTAATGCGCATTAAAGAGCCACCCCTCCCGCAAAACTCCTCAATCTCCCTGCCAAGCATTGCTAGCATTCCACCCTTAGCGCGTGCGGGGAGCTTCATCGCTGGTATGGTTATGGGCGGGTTTTTTGCGCTTGGGAGCGTGTTTGCTCTCTCACAAGGGCTTAGTGTGCAGCAAGCCTCTGTCTTTATGTTTTGCGCGATGATTGGAGGATTTTTGGGGCAAAGCTGCATAGGCTTTATCTCTGATGCGCTAGGGCGCAAGTTTGCCATTATCATTAGCGCGAGTGTGGCGTTGCTCGCTGCTGTGCTCTTTTTGTTTGCCCCTGCAAATGTCGTAGCGCAGTGTGGCTTGGCAGTATTGCTTGGCTCTGGGATTTTTTGCCTCTATTCGCTCTCACTTGCTAGGGCAAATGATATGCTAGAGGACTCCACAAAGCGCGTGGAGCTAGGACGCAGCGTGCTGTTTGTGTATTCTCTTGGCTCGCTTCTCGCGCCATTATTGCTAGGGATTGCTATGGAGTTTTTTGGCGCAAATGGCTTTATGGGATTTTACGCGCTAAGTTTGGCATTTTTGATTGCCTTTGGGCTTGATAAACCAAACAAAGAGGGCAAATCCCCGACTCAGAATTTAAAAAATTTCATCGGCGACTAACCCACCCTTGCTTTCCAAATACCCCAATATCGCCAAACAATCGTGTTTGTGGGATTTACTTAATAAGGCAAAAATTCTAAACATTTGCATAAAAATATCTCTATTTTTATCGCTAATTTCTAAAAACCCACTCTCGCCACTTTGCACCGCTCGCCCGATAAATGTGCTATTATTTTTATCTTTTAGCACCCCCAATTCCACGCAAAAATACAGCATAGGCATAGTGCCAACTGCAAATTGCTTCTCTCGCACGATGATTTCACAAATCATATCTTTGTCGCTAAATTTATGCACAAGTAGCGGATAGCTCACGCTTGATTGCAAAAATTCTATACCAGCACGCACTCTTGCACAAAATGTGTCCGCGTGATTTGCGCCCTCTCATCAATAAAATCATTGTTGCTTTGTATTGATTGCTTTAGCGATACAATCTCATTTTTTGTGATTATGCCACTTTGCAGGGCATAAGCCAAAAATTCACTTAGCTCATAAATTTGCTTTGGCTTGCCATTTGCGCCAATGAAGTGATAATTCTCGCTCTTTGGCACTACCTTGTCATAGCCGATTTGCCACTCTATGTAGTGCTTGTGCGTGATTATTGTTTGTGTGGGAGGCACAGCTTTGCCATAATCGCCAAATGTCAATCTCTCTTTTATGCGGATTTTGCCCATCGCTTTGCTAAGTGGAAATTCATACCTCATCGCACAAAATCCTTAAACAATGTGTCAAAATAATCCTCTATAACCGCATTTCTTTCTAATTGCAAAAAATTCCTACAAACTTTCAAAAACGCCTTATTATCGATAAAAATATCAAAATTGCCAAAATAATAAGGCAGTCTATGAGCAAAGTATTTGAAATGATGAATGTAGTAATAATACGCCAAATTCTCACTAAAGACGCGAATGCTATGGTCTGTAGGACTAGGCAAAAAAGTTTTGTTGCGCTTTAGGGCGTTAATATCGCGCAAAGTATGAAAGTAAGCCACTTCCTTGCGCGTATCTTTTGGGTTAGGATATTTGCAAACATAATTTGTAATAAAATCAAAACGATTTAGGCAAATAATGCTTCCATTATCCACTTTGAAATCATAGTTTTGGATAAAGCTAAAATCCATACCCTGCGCACTTCTCTCATATAGAGCGATGATGATTGGGAAAAATGTGCTTGATTTTGGCGCGAACACTTCCGAGCTAATAATCAAACTATCAATAAGGTGATAGCACTCTTTGAAATTAGAGAGGGCATTGAAATTTGCGCGCTTAATCAAATACGATAGCGGGTGCAAAACACACACAAAATCTGCCTGCAATACCGCATAAGAGCGCAAAAACGCTATGCCTAAATCCCTGCAAGAAAGCTGCTTATCAATATCACATATATGCGTTTTTATGGTGTTTTTCGTAAGCGAGGTTTTGTCATTATAGGGTGGGTTACCGATGATTATGAGTGGCTGTTTCTCATCTATCCCAAACGCCTTTCTAGAGACATTGCTAAGTGCGTTTGTGTGGATAGTTTTGATATGTCTAGGCACGGCTTGCAGTGCTACTTTGTCAATATCAACACCCAAATAATTATAATGCTTAATAAAAAAATCCCCACTCCCACAAGCACTATCAAGCAAGAGATATTTATCTAAATCAAGTCGTGATTCAAGCATTGCATAAGCGAGATTTACGATATTTTTAGGCGTATAAAAAGAGCCTAAATTTATCGTTTGAGTCCTATCTAAATGCGACATAAATTCCCCTTGCAAACTTCACTCGCCTTTGCTTTCCAAATACTCCTCGTAAGTTCCGCGAAAGTCGATGATTTGCGCGGGGAGATTCGCGCCGTTTTTGTCAAATTGTGGCACAAGCTCGATTATGCGGTTTGCGTAGGCATCGATGAGCTCTCTATCGTGGCTTACGCATATCACATTCCCACCAAATTTATACAACGCCTCGCCAAGCGCGATGATAGACTCCAAGTCCAAGTGGTTTGTCGGCTCATCAAGCACGAGGAAGTTCCCGCCCTCAAGCATTAGCCGACTTAGCACCATTCGGTGTTTTTCGCCCCCGCTAAGTTTGCTTACCTGCTTTTCTTGCTCCTCTCCGCTAAAAAGCATTCGCCCAAGCGCGTTGCGGATTTCCCCCGCTTCCTTGCGCTTATCAAACGCCCTTAGCCACTCAAATAGCGTCTCCTCGCCCTTGATTTCCTCGCTCACATTTTGTGGGAAATACCCGCGCTCTATGGTCGCCCCCCACTTCACGCTTCCTGAATCTGGACTTAGGACTTCCACGAGAATCTGCAAGAGTGTGCTTTTGCCCACGCCATTTGGTCCTATTAGCGCGATTTTGTCATTTGGGAGGATTTTTAGGCTGACATTTTCTAGCACTTTTTTGTCGCCGTAGGATTTGGAAATCCCCTCGCATTCTAGGGCTTCGTTGCCTATGGTGCGATTGGGCTTAAAGACTATGCTTGGGTCGCGCCGTGAGCTGACTTTGAGCGCGGAAATATCAAGCTTTTCAAGCTGCTTTTGTCGGCTGGTGGCTTGTTTTGCCTTACTTGCATTAGCTGAAAAACGCGCGATAAAGTTCTCTAACTCCTCTTTTTCTTTTAGCTTTTTGTTGCGCTCTGCCTCTTGCTGCTTGGCAATGAGCGTGCTAGCGATATACCAATCATCATAATTCCCGCTAAACTCGCGCACAGAGCCAAAATCCATATCCAAAATGTGCGTGCAAATGGAGTTCAAAAAGTGCCTATCGTGGCTAATGACAACGATTACGCCCTCATAGTGCTTGAGGTTATTTTCCAACCACGCGATTGAGGGCAAGTCAAGGTTGTTTGTCGGCTCATCAAGGAGCAAAATCTCTGGCTTTGGGAATAGCACTTGGGCAAGCAAAATCTTAAACTTATCCCCGCCTGTAAGGCTACTCATAAGGTTTTCGTGCGTGTTTGCGGGGAATCCCAAATCCTCTAAAATCTTTTCAATCACCACTTCGCACTCATAAGTAGGGTCTTCCTCCGCGCAAATCATCTCCAAATCGCCTAGCTCGTTATTGACTTTTTCATCGCTTAAATCGCCGTTTTCATACAGCCACGATTTACGCGCTAGTGCTTCATAAAGTCGCTTATTGCCGATAAGCACGGCATCTTTTAGGCTTAGATTTTCGTAAGCGTATTGGTCTTGTTTTAGCACGCCAAGCCTCGCATTTGGCGTGATGATGACTTCCCCGCTACTTGATTCTGCCTCGCCACTTAGGATTTTTAGCAGTGTGGATTTCCCCGCGCCATTTGCGCCGATAAGCCCGTAGCGTTTGCCACTATCAAGTTTGAGATTGACATTTTCAAAGAGTTTTTTGGTGGGGTAGCGCATCGCTAGATTTATGGTTTGGAGCATTTTTTTGTCCTTTTTTTAGATTTTTGCAGAAAAATCTGCTTTTTGGATTTTATGAAGTGTGTAGCTAAATCAAAAGCCCTATTTTACACTATTTTTTTGAGTTCTTTATAAATGGGCTACCCTCTTTTGCGTGCCAAAATATAGATTGGGTGGTAGCTTATGCGTCCTCCAAATCGCGCTTGATACTCGCTTAGAAGTTTTTTGTTTAGCTTGCTTTGATGAGACTTTAGTCCATTTGCGCCACTTTTTTTTATATGCCTAAACACATTAAGGCTAGAGCCAAAATCCAAAGTTTCAATATTCTCCTTTAGCTCCAAAATATCTAGAGATTCTATTAGGTTTTTTTTTATATCTTTTAGTGTGAGATACTCTAATGAGATACTAGCGAGTTGGGCTAGCTCACGCAAGTTTTGCTTGCCAAAAGTGCTAAGACAAAGTAGCGCATTTGGCTTTAGCATTTGGCTTAGCTGTGATAGTATTTGTGGTGTATCCAGCCATTGCAAGCAAGCGTTTGAAGAGATTAAATCAAATCGTTTTTTAAAAATTTTTTGCTTTTGCAAATCATTCATATCAAAAATTTCCACGCTATCAAATTTTGCAAGTTTTGTAAAATTTCTAGCTTGCTTAAAGGGTGTTGATTTTTTTGGATTTGGCAAGCATTGCGGTGGGTTTATATCATTTGCTATATATGTTTTGTAGGAAATATTTGCTTGCAAAATCTCGCTAAATTCACCATTTCCTACGCCAAATTCAAACACTTCACTAAAATGTTTTTGTCCATATTTTTTAAGCATTTCTATAAGCGCAAAGCGCATTTTTTCTTGGATAATAGCATTTTGTTTATAAGTGTTTTTTGCCTTTGCAAAGCTATTTGCCACTTGAGTGCTATCTAGGCTATTTTGCATAGATTTTACCTTTTATTTTTTGCGTTAAAAAATTTTGATTTTAAGCAATGATTTCTTGCCAATTTCTAAAGCCTACAAAAGCAAAATGTGGTGCGTCTGTATATGTGATTTTGGTGTGATTTTTGTGCGGATTTTGAGCGAAAAACGCTTCGCACGCTTGAGGTGGGAAAACCTTATCCGTGCGCGAAATAATAGCTTTATCCCACAAAAAATCATTTGTAAAATCTCGCCCAAAATCTTGCAAATGATTTTGCGCTAGACTTTTAGCAAAAATCTGAAAGGATTCTAGCTCGTTTTGCATATTTTCTAAGCTAGGCAAAGCAAAATCTAAAGAAAAGCGCGAAATAATATCACGCATAACTTCCGAATTTTCTCCCTGCATTTTAGTATCAAAAATAGCGTCTCTAAAGGCTTGTGGTTGTATATTTTTTGCCGTGTAGGCAAAGACTTTAGGTGGGATTCCTAGCACTCTATCTATGCCGATATTTGTGCCATTTATAGCCACCTTTTTAGCAAAGATTTTATCACACTCACCACCTGCTTGATAGATAAAATCACTTAGCAATGCAGAAGCGACAAAAACCCCCATAGACCACGCTATTAAATAGACATTTTTATACTTTTTGCTAGCATTTATTATCTCTTTTATCTGTGCTTGATGCTGGCTAAAATCGCAATAATCATAAACCATAATCATATCAAAGCCCTGCAAAAAATTCTTATCTGCGAATCTGCAAAAATGACTAGGCAAGCTAGCAAATCCACTAAAAAATACGACTAAATTCTGGCTAGATTGTTTGTCAAAATCTTCCTGCAAATTTTGAAAAGTAAAATCTGCAAAATCCACTTTAGAATCTTGTGGTAAAATCTTAAAAAAACATATTTTCATATTTTTGCCCTTTTTTTATCGCTTTTTTGTAGCTATGTTTTTTATGTTTTCGCAGTGCTTAGATATTTTTCTTAAGACTTTTTAGGATAGTTTTTAGGTGTTTTTCTAGCTCCTCTATGACAAATCTTGCTTCATCTAGAGACATACTTGCACTAAGCGAAAAACGGATTCTAGCACTTCCTTTTGGCACGGTTGGAGATTTTATCGCAGGGGCGTATATACCGCTAGATTCTAGCTTTTTGGCAAGGTTTATAGCTAAATAGTTTTCGCCCAAAATAAGTGAAAAAATATGGCTTTTTCCAAGTGATTTTAGGTAATATTTTTGCGCTATTTGCTCTAATGAATCTCTAAAAAACTCGCTTAAAAGAGCTAGATTTTCCCTGCGTTTTGTAATAGATTTTGCAAGTTTTTTCTCTTCTTTACAGCCCCCCAAAATCTCAAACACAAAGTAACTAAACGCCACATTTATCGGTGGCAAAGCACTAGAGTAGATAAGTCCGCGCGCACTATTGACAAAAAAGTCCCTAAAATGCTTATGGCAAATCACACACGCCCCCACAGAGCCAATCGCCTTGCCAAATGTAAAAACCAAAAAATCTACACAAGACTCCACCCCCAAAGCCCTCGCTAGCCCAAGCCCGTCATTTTCTATCCCAAAACCACTTAAGTCTTTGCTATATCGCACGCCCTCACTCCTGCCAAACACCCCTACACTATGAGCTTCATCAAGGTATATATACACATTTTTTCCGCGCTTTTTGTGCTCCTCTTTTAGCGCGATGATTTGCTCCAAAAACGCAAAATCCCCCTCCATACTAAACACCCCCTCACTCACAATAAAAATATGCTCATAATTTTTACCCCTAGATTCTAGCAGTTCGCTTAAGTGAGAAATGTCATTATGCCTAAACCGCTTAAAATCAGCACCACCAAGTCGCACGCCATCTATCACACTAGCGTGTGAATAAAAATCAAGCAAAAATAGTGAGCGTGGAAGCTGACTAAGGGCTTGCATAAGCGATACATTTAGATGATAGCCACTATTAAATAGCAGGGATTTTTTTGGAAAAAATGCAGAATCCAAGTGTGCTTCAAATGCCTCATACACAGGAAATCCCCCACTAAGTAAGCGCGAAGAAGATGAGCTAAAGCGCAAAAAATTTGCAAAATCTTTGTGTGGTGTTTTTGAATTTTTATGAGATTTTGCACTCTTTTTAGGTGCTAAAAAACCCTTTTTTTCACACCATTTATAAAACTTTTGCACGATTTTTTCATCACTAGCGATACCTAGATAATCATTGCTTGCTAGATTTAGTAGCTTTACTTCCTTGCTATCTAGTAAATACCCACCACAATGCCTAAAATCACGCAATATGCGGTAATTATCCTGCGCTTTTAGAGAGTCTAAAATCTGCTTTATGTGCTGCATTTATTGCCTTTTTTACTTTCGTAAATATGTTTATTTTGTTGGAGTGAAATTGTAGATTTTGGTGTAGTATTTTGCCATAATTTATCGCTACAAAGGCACACAAATGGCACAAAAATCAACCCAAAAATCAAAATCCTTGAAAGCCCTTGATTTAGCACATATATGGCATCCCTGCACGCAGATGAAAGACCACGCTAGCAAAAAAGACAATGGCGAAAATACCCCGCTAATCCCCATAAAAAAGGCAAAAGGTGTGTATCTATATGACTTCGATGGGAAGCGATATGTAGACTGCATAAGTAGCTGGTGGGTAAATCTTTTTGGACATCAAAATCCACTCATAAACAATGCCATAAAAAAGCAACTAAACACCCTAGAGCATATCATTTTGGCAGGCTTCTCTCATAAGCAAATTATTAGGCTTTCGCACAGGCTTACTAGCCTTTTGCCTAGCAAACTTAGCAAGTGCTTTTATGCAGATAATGGCTCAAGTGCGATAGAAGTCGCCCTAAAAATGAGCTACCAATATCATCAAAATCTAGTGCAAAAATCCGCAATAACTTTGACAAAATCTAGCCCAAAATCGCTTGCAAAATCAAATAAAAAAACCAAGTTTTTAACCCTAGAAAATGCCTATCACGGAGAGACTTTAGGCGCACTAAGTGTAGGAAATGTCGGGCTTTATAAAGACATTTATAAGCCACTTTTGCTAGAGTGTATCACTACACCTGTGCCAATCCATAAAGCAACCCCTCACACCTGCCAAAATCCCACAAAATATAGCGACTACCAAAAAGAGCTAGATGCCCTAGAAGCGATTTTGCAAAAAGAGGGGGAGAATATTTGTGCGTTTATTTTGGAGCCACTTATCCAGTGCGCTGGGGGAATGAATATCTATCCTAGTGGGTTTGTCAAAGAAGCGTGTGAAATGGTAAGAAAGCGAGGCATTTTAATAATATTTGATGAAATCGCAGTAGGATTTGGGCGAAGCGGGAGTATGTTTGCATTTCAGCAGTGCGACATAGTGCCTGATTTTTTGTGCCTTAGCAAAGGCATTAGCGCGGGGTATTTGCCACTATCTGTGGTGATTACAAGTGATGAAATCTATAAGGCTTTTTATGATACTTATGAGAGCAATCTAGGATTTTTGCACTCTCATAGCTACACGGGCAATGCCCTTGCTTGCGCGGCTGCAAACGCAGTGCTAGATATTTTTGAGTCTCAAAGCATACTAAGGAAAAACAAAAACTTAAGCGACTTCATCGCATCGCTTTGGGGCAATCTCTCAAAGCTAGAAAATGTCTGCAATGTCCGCTACTGCGGTATGATTTTCGCACTAGATATTACAAGCAGCAGACACAAGAGAGCTGGACTAGAAGTATTTAAGCGCGGGCTAAAAAAGGGGTTACTGCTCCGTCCGCTTGGTAGCACAATATACTTTATGCCTCCATATATCATTAGCAAAAAACAAGTGCGATTTGTAGTAGAAAATCTGCGCGAAATCCTAAAAAATCTTGGCTAAAAAACTAATGCAAAAAAACTTCATATCTTTAAAGCTCCCTCCCCAAATGATAAAAATGTGGCGGAGGAGTGTTTTGTAACTTAAAAGCCATCACTCCTTTAGCACGAATATATTTGTTTCTTTTGAAGCCCCCTCCCTTTGCGGAGGGGGTTTGGGGGTGGGTAAGTTTTGCTTAAAAAAGTATTTTCCCGCTACACAAAAAACAATCACTTATCATACTAATTTAACCACTTGTCATACCGAATGAATAGCTCGTCATACTTAAGGTTTTTAAGCCTAAAGCATCAAAAACATTTTGTCATACTGAGGGCGTAGCCCGAAGTATCTCAAAAGATTCTGCAAAAACAATGTAAAACAAAAAGAGATATTTCGGTTTCTTACGAAACCTCAATATGACAAATCCACATTTCCATTTGAATATTTCGCTTTTGCTTAAGTATGACAAAAGTAGGCTTGATATTATAAAATAAAATCTTTAGCACAAGGTGCATTAAATTTTATGGGCGATTAGCGATTATAGATTGAATATAAGATATGATTTGTCTTTCTTCGTAATTTTTCCAAGTCCAATCCCAATCATGTTTAAAATTAAAGTCTTTCATATCCTTATCTACAGGAAAAGTTATCCCTCTACACTCTGCTACATACTCTTTGATTTCTTGTGAGTTTCTAAAAGCTATTTGTAGAGGCTCTAATGCTTTTTCTGCAGCTTTTTCTGCTTTGTGATGTTCTGCCATATATTTTTCAAAAGCAGTACGATATCCTTCTTCGCAACGGTGATAGTTAACGCAAGAATTAGGAGGCTTTTTTGATGCTGCTGACATTCCACTTATTCTTTTTTTAAATTCATACTCTGCTCTTGTTATTCTCTCAAATGCTTTATCAATATCATATACCCCACCTAAGAACAATTCACAAGTAGCACCTATTTCTATGTCAAGCGGTCTTCTAGCTTCTCTAGTCTTCTTGTTAAATTCTTCCATAGCATCTGCCGCCATGTTACAATAACCGCATCTTCCGTATACTCTCTCTGCTTCTTTATATTCTTTTGACTCTCCCCATTTATACACAAACATACGCGACTGCCATTCAATTGCCTCATACTCCTTGAATTCCACCGTATTCCTGTATGTATCAGCTAATCTCTTTACATCTTCTAGGAGTGGTTTGCATTTATTTTTTAGTTTGATAAATTCCGCAGAGTGTGCTTTGTATTTCTCATATAGTTTCTCTCTGCAATCATCTGCATATCCTACCTCAAGCATTGATACAAATACTATCAATACGATTTTTGCTATATTTCTCATTGTCTTACTCCTTGTGCTTGTTTAAACTGCCTAAAAGTTTGATAGTCCTCTTGCAGGATTTTCTCTTTGATAGTTTTATCTAAATCTGTTTGTGCATTTTGCAATATATCAAAAACTCTTTTTTGACGCTTAGGACTAGTGTTTTTGTAACACACATTTTGAGATTTATCAAGCAAATATATAAAATTCTGTATCGCTCTTTCAAGTGAAGTTGAATTATTGTAACTATATGATTTATATCCATTGTTTATTTTGCTGGTAACACTTTTTAATAACTTTCTATCACAAGAGTTTTTATCGCTATTTTTTGCTATAAATTCTTTTGCTCCGTAGTAGCAAGCAATGTGTTGCCATAGCAGATAACAAAAATTTTTACCAACGCCATTTTTTGTGTTATATGCTTTTACACACTCTTTACAAATCTCAAATCTTAGATTTTCTATCCCCTCTATGCCTAGCCCGCCATCTACGAGATAAAACTCCTCTTGTGGCTTTGACTCTTCGCAGCCTTTGCATTGTATTTTGTTGCTATTTTGCATTTATCGCTCCTAGTTTTTATGATTTTCACAAGAAGCGATACTACAAAAAAAAAAAAAAACAGAATACTAATGTGGGGAAGCAAGAGGATTTTGTGAGGATTTGTAAAATTGAGAGAATTTTGAAATGTTTGAAATGTTGTAGAGGTGGATTTTGTGAAAATTTTTGCATATATTTTGTGCGGAGTATGATTTGAAGTCTTTGTGTGATGATTTGTAATGGATTTTGGGATTTTATGGGATTTGTTGTATTTTGCCTTTTGTTGTCATACCTAAAGCCAACTACTTGTCATACTTAAGATTTAGCTTTTTGTCATACTTAAGGTTTGGGACAAACCGAAGTATCTCTAAAAAATGCAAATTTACAAGAAGTGCTTTTTTGGATATTTCGCTTCTTACAAAAGCTCAATATGGCAAGTTTGCATTGAGATATTTCGCTTTCGCTTAAGTATGACAATAAATTTTTTACGCTTTTAAAAACCCCCTCCCTTAGCACGAAGATATTTGCTTTTTCTATAAGCCCCCTCCCTCTGCGGAGGGGGTTTGGGGGTGGGTTCTTTTCTGCCATTGCAAGAATCGCTTTAGTATTCGTGGCAATCTATATCTTTTTTTATATGGATTGCTACGCTCACTTCGTTCGCCCACAATGATGAAAACATACCCACCCCAATCCTCTCCACATTATGCCTTTGCAGATTCTACCCATTTACACCTAGCACGATATTGTTTGCCTCCTCTAACCGTTGGAGGTGCTCCCACCGCTCATCGACTTCTTTTTGAAAAAGCTCGATGATATGGGCATTTTCTGGCTTAAAGAGATGCTTAAACCGCCCTTGCGCCCCTAGATAGTCCCGCACGGGGATTACATTTTTTGGGCGATAAGTGATACGCACTTCACGCCCGCCAATGATTTCAAAAAGCGGGAACACAAGGCTATCCACCGCCAAATCCGAAGTATCAATGGTTTTGTGTGATTCAAACTTCCACTCTGTCGTGCAAGCACTCATCGCATTTATGAATGTCGGTCCCTCTGTGTCGATTGCTTGCTTGATTTTTTTGTTCATATCTTTCCATTTGTTTGGTGCTACTTGCGCGACATAAGGGCTTCCGTGCGCTGCCATAACAAAGAGAATGTCTTTTTTGCGCTCTTTTTTACCATAGCTTACGCTCCCTGCGGGCGTGGTAGTCGTGCTAGAGCCTATGGGCGTGGAGCTTGACCGTTGCCCCCCTGTGTTTGCATACACTTCGTTATCAAGGCAGATATAAGTCATATCGTGCCCGCGCTCAAAGCACCCGCTGATGAACTGAAAGCCAATGTCATAAGTGCTTCCATCGCCACCAAATGCCACAAACTTCGGCTTCTCACCCTGATATTTGCCCTTTTTGGCAAGTGCGCGATACATTGTCTCTGCACCCGCTGTGGCAGTGCTTCCGTTTTCAAACCCTATGTGAATCCACGGCACATCCCAGCTTGTGTGTGGATACACGGCGGTAGAGACTTCTAGGCAGCCTGTGGAGTTGCCTATCACTAGGGGACCATCGACTGCGTTTAGCACTTCGCGGATAATGATTCCGTGTGCGCAGCCCGGACAGAGGATATGCGCGCCTTCAAATTTCTCGGCGGATTTTGAGAATTGTTTGAGGTTTTTGACTTCTTTTACCATTTGTTACTCCTTTTTTAGTTTGATTTGCCATTGCTACCTATGCTTGGCTTTTGGCTTTGCGCGATAAATCAAGGAGTCGCAAAATCTTAGATTTTGCTTGCTTTGCACGCTTCGCTTGATAGACTTTATTGTCTTATCTGCGCTCGTGTGCTTCGCACAACCTTGATTTCTCATCACAAATCCTTCACGCATTTGTTGCTCCTGTTTTTCTTTTTGCGTCCTTTTGCCTTTTTTTTAGAATTTAAATTCTAGACCCTACCTTGCCACTGCCACGCTTGTGCGAATGTTTTTTGCCAAAACCCAAATTCTAGCATTTGCGGTGGTGCTTTGCACAATCGCTTCGCTTTGTAAATGAGGTGTATTAGACATACACCGCAGTGAAGCAAGGCGGAGGGATTGTGCGAATTGATTACCCAAAGGCGAATTTCCCATTAAAAGAAACTCATCTTTGGACCGCGCAACCCCACAAACTGCTGCACCGCGTGCGTAATCCTCCCCTCCTTTGCGTCCCTATCGATTTCAGCCAAAATCTCGCCCAAATCCTTTTGCGTCATATCGCGCTCGCCCAGCCCATAGATATAGTTGCTAAGCAGCGGACTAGCACCGCCACCTTTTGCGCTTGCATTATACAACGCCGCGCTTACTTCATTATATAACGCACCCATAGCCCCAGCAGGAAGGCTTTTATCAAGGATTGCCACTGCTTTGCAGTGCTTGAGGGCTTCGCCTACTTCGATGAAAGGGAATGGACGAAAGACTTTTAGGCTCACCACGCCCGCTTTTATGCCATTTTTGCGGGCGTTGCTTGCCGCTACACGCGCGGACTCCACAGTCGTGCCAAGTGCGAGGATTGCCACTTGTGCGTCTTGCATATCATAGCATTCTACGATATTGTGCTCCCTGCCTGTGAGAGCTTTAAATTCTGAAAACACGCGCCCTATCACTTCGCTAGATTTCATTAGGGCGTTGTGAAGCTGTGCTTTGTGCTCATAGTGCCACTCCTCTTCTGCCTGCGCTCCGTAAGTAACGGGGTGGGCAAAATCAAAAAGCGGATTTTTGCTCTTATACTCGCCGATAAATTTATACGCCTCCTCATCGCTTAGCGGGCGGACATTTTGGGCGGTGTGAGAGCAGAGGAATCCGTCTTGATTGACTATCACAGGCAAGCGCACGGACATATCTTCGGCGATTTTGAACGCCATTAGGTTTAAATCATAGGCATCTTGAGGATTATACGCGCAGAGGTTTATCCAGCCCGCATCGCGCCCTAGATACATATCGCTATGGTCGCCGTGAATGTTTAGAGGCGAGGCAAGTGCGCGATTTACGAGATTTAGCACGATAGGCAGGCGCATACCAGAGGCTTGATAAAGCACCTCCACCATAAGCGCAAAGCCTTGCGAGCTAGTCGCAGTCGCCACGCGCCCGCCCGCCGCAGCAGCCCCCACGCACGCACTCATCGCGGCGTGCTCTGATTCGACAAGCAAAAACTCCCCATCAATGTAGCCATTGCTTGTGAAAGTCCCGTAGTTTTGCACGATAGGCGTGGAGGGCGTGATAGGATAGGCTGCGACTACATCGATTTGGGCTTGGCGCATAGCTTGGCAGGCTGCCATATTGCCATCCCACACGACTACTTTGTCTAGTTCCATTACTTTTGGCATATTCTCTCCTTATGTTGTATTCTAGTCGCTAGATTTACTCGCTAGCGGGCTTTTTGGGCTCTTTTTGGGGCCAGTTTCCTAGTGCGACTTCGTTGCTCTCATTATTATCAAACATTAGCAGGGATTTTGGGTTTGTGGGGCACACGCTTACGCACACGCCACAGCCTTTGCAGTGCTGATAATCCACACCGCGCATTTTTTCCTCACGCACAAGTATGGCAGCATCGGGGCAATACACCCAGCAGTTAAAGCAGTTTATGCAAATATCCACATTATGCACGGGCTTATCCACGCGCCAATGCGCCACACTCGTGCCATAAGAGCTTTCTTTGGTGTAGCTTCGCTCGTTGTTGTGCTCTCGTAGGGCTTCTCTGCCGTCCTCTGCAAATGGGAAAAGCACCGAGCCGATTTCAAGTTCGCTCCAATCTTTCATTGTCGCCTCCTTTGTTGTTGATTTTTGGCTTTGCATTCTAGAATCTAGAGTGCTAAAGCACTTCTTTGGCTAAAATCCGCGTTTTTGGGATTTCTCTTAAACTTTTCTTTTTGCGCTTCCTTTGCGCTTTTGTTTATTCTTTTTTCGCGCTTTCTTTGTGCTTCTTTAAGGCTTTTTTACTTATGCTTTTTGCACTTTCTCGCGCTTTCCTCGCGATTTTTGCACTTTTTCGCACTTCCTTGAAAAAGCCCCTAAAAAGTGCTGTGTTTGTCGCGCTTGCCTACCTCACTTCGTTATACGCACGCTCGATAGCCTGCATATTCGCATCAATGATATTTTGCGGGAGCTTTTTGCCAAGCACTTTTGTAAAAGCCTTTTTGAAATACTCCAACTCTAGGCTTTGAGAGATTTTGATAAACGCCCCTAGCATTGGAGTATTTGGGATAGGCTTGCCGATAGTATTGAGCGCGATTTTTATGCAATCAAGCACATAGAGCTCTTTGCCCGCTAGCTCAGGCTTTTTTGCCACGAGTTCATCTTTGCTTAAATGCGTGGTGATGATATACTTGGTGTCAGGCTTGTCATTAGCGCAAATATCGGTGATAAAGACAATCCCGGGGTCAATCACAAGCACATAGTCTGGCTCCATATACTTCTCGTGATTGAGGATAGGCGTATCATCGATTCTATCATACGCACTCATCGCCGCACCGCGCTTAGCAGAGCCATACAGCGCAAAGGCTTGGACTTCTTTGCCCGTGCTAGCAAAGACATCTGCTAGCCCTTTTGCACCCGTTACCGCGCCCTGCCCCGCACGAGAATGCCATCTAATCTCTAGCATCGTTTCTCCTTATTTTTAATATTTCTTTATGTAAATTTGGCTTACAAAAGATTAAAAAAAATTTTACCATTTTTTTATTAAAAAGATGATTAACTTGAGAACCTAAGCGAGCAAGAATGCACCAAAAATTGACATTTACGACAAAAAAGAGACAAAAAGAGTGTATTTTCTTTTTATTTTTTGTGTAGATTTTGTAGATTTTTTATATATTGTCGTGCATTGGGCGATTTTAGAAGTCATAGATTTTATATTTGTGGTAGATTTGTGGGGGTTTTTTAAGCATTTTGACAAAAGTTTTGATAAAAATTTTATCGCTTTTTGGCAAGACTTTTTTTAGCCTTGCAAAGTCGATTTTTAATGCGACACATAATTTGCACAAACTTATTGCGCAAATGTCGCTTACAGCTCCTTGCCTGCGATTTGTTCAAGCATTGTAGTGGCATACGCCCCACTTGGCAAGCTAAAGTGCAGCTCCATTTGTGCTTTACTCTCCTTGTAGCTAGACTCACACTCGCTAGCCCACACCCACGCATATCGCCTGCTCCCACCACTACGACAATCCACCTCCAAAAACGGCGATTCTAGCAAGGAAGCTATGCCTGTGGCTTGCTTTAGATTTTCTCCATTTAGCGCACCTGTGGGGGCAAACTCCCCTGCTTGAAATCTAGCTATTTGCTTAGAATCCACCCCCTCTAGCGCAAAAAATCTACCATACGGATAGTGGCAGCAAATATCGCCTTTTAATAGCCCAAAAGGCATTTTTTGATTTCGCAGATTTTCATAGATTTCGCGCAGATTTTGCCTAGATAAACTAAAAAGATTTTCAAAAGCTCTACTTTGCAGTGTGTCTAAAAAATCTAACTCACTAGATTGCTTTTTTGATTCTTGCTCTTTGGATTCTTGCTCTATGTGTTTTTGCTCTTTTGATTCTTTTATAGCCTCTATAAATTCACCAAACCCAAACTCCCCAAATCGCCCAAGAAGCAATCGCACACAAAGCCATTCATTGAAAAGATAGCTTTGCAAACTTGAGCGCAAAAAATCCCGCATTTTTTTGTTTTTTGGTATTTTTGCTTGGGTTTTTGGTTTGTAGGACTTAAGCGCAAAATCATTCAAATCGCACTTTCTCAAATCCCCATTTTCAAAACTCTCTCTTGCCAAACTCCCCCTTGCCAAATCCGCATTTGCCAAATCAAATCCAAGTTTATAATTCTCTCCACTAAGTCCAAATCGCTGAAATCCAAAAAAGTTTGCAAAGCCAAAATTTTGCATTATTTTTAGGCTAGATTCTATCTTTTTGGCATTTATAGGTGTTACCTTTTTTAGACGGATAAAAAAGCGATTGCCCTTTAGGTGTCCTGTCTTTATTTTGTTATTGTGCAGTGTGGTATAAAGTAGCTTTATATCGTGTTGCTTAGATATTGCTTCAAAGCAAGATTGTATATCTCTTTGCTTGAAGTAGATTTTTGGGATTGAGAGGTATTGGGTGGTGGTGGCGTTTTTGTCTTTTAGTCCTGCATAGCCTATGCTTTTGGCTGGGCAGGCGATATGTGAGCTCAAAATTTTGACTAGCTCAAATGTGCTTAAGCCTTTTTTGCGAATTTGCAAAATTTGGTGCTCTCCACTTCCGCTAAACTCATAAAGTGGGATTTCACTTACCACAAAATCTCTAGGTGAGTGGGCAAAGTAAAAATCCGCACTTAAATTTGGATAGCTAAAGATTTTTGGCATTTTTTTAGCGCACAATCACGCGCGGGATAAATGGCGATAAATGCGTCAAAATCACATAAGGTATCGTCCCAAACACTTGCGCAAACTCGCCCACATCGCTAAAAACGCATATTTCCTCCCTCTCACTCTCACAGCTAAAGCAATCCATACTCATCACAGGCAATATCTCCTCTCCACTAGCACAATGCAGTTTTGGCATATCTTTGCCAAGCCGAAACAGCCCATCTCCATAGCCCACATCATAGGTGCTAAACGCACTATCTTTGCCTACCACACTTACCCCACCATAGCCGATTTTATCGCCTTTGCGTAGATTTTGCGTAGTGATTTTGGACGCCCAAAGACTTAGCACGGGTTTTAGATGAATCTCAAGCGGAATTTCAGCGGTGTGGTAGCCATACGCACCAATACCAATCCGCACGATTGTATCACACAATTCTAGCTCGCATTTTTCTAGGCTAGATTTTTGTGTTTTGTTTCGCAAAGCCCCTGTGGTGCTAAGAGAGTGAAATCTAGGCAAATAGATTTGCAAAGTATTACAAAAATCCCTCACTTGCCTTTTTATCTCATAAAAATTTGCTTGAGATTTTGCAAAATCTAGTGCTTCTTCTCCTCCATTATCGCCATAACCATTATGCGCAAAAACTCCAATAAACCTGATTTTTCCCTCCCTTATAAGTCGTGCCAAAATCTCAAATGCTTTATCTAAATCGCCTTTTTGGATTCCATTGCGATTCATTCCTATATTGCATTTTAGCTCAATCCCTAGTGGCAAAGATTTGCAATTTTTTTTAGTAAAATCTTGCAAATCTTTCTCTAGCTTTTTTAAAGACTCTAGCGAAGCAATAGAGCGATAAATATTGCTAGGACAATCAAGCGGAGCTTCGCCATAAAGAATGGTAATATGTGAAAAAATCCCCTGCAAAGCCAACGCTTCATCATAGTTTTTGACAAACACACAATCTATGTCATTCTCTTTTGCAAGCTGTGCGATTTGTAGCAGTCCGTGCCCATAGGCATTGTCTTTCATCACAAGGGCGATTTGTGGCAAGATAGATTTTGTAGTAGATTCGGGGGTAGATTTGTGTGATGATTTTGCTAGGGATTCTAGTGTAGGTTCTGCGGTGGATTTGAGAGTAGATTTGGGCGGTTGCTTTGTAGGGTTTGGGGTAGAATCTATGTTGTTTTTTAGAGCTTGTGCTATTGCGTTTAGATTATGACAAAAAGCCTTAGAATCTAGGCGAATCTGTGCCATTTTTGCTCTTTTGGCTTAATTAGCAGGATTTATTGGCAAAATCAATTATTTAGGGAGTTTTGAAATATATTCTGCTAAGGCTTGTATGTCATTTTGGCTTAGACTTTTTGCTTGCTCCTGCATAATAGCTTTTGTCCCGCCTTTGTTGCCTACTTGGCGTTTGTAGGCTTGCAAGTCGCCGATGATTTTGTATCGTGGAAGCCCTGCGATAGTTATATCCCCACGCGCACCGGGCGCGGACTTTTTGCCGTCATTTCCGTGGCAAGCAGCACATTTTTTGTAAGTCTTTGATGAGGGGCTTTGTGCGAAATGCTGCAAATCTTTAGTAGAACTTTGCGTAGAATCTTGTGCTAAAAAATCGGGTAAATCCTCCCACAAAAAGCGTTTTTGGGTGGATTTTGATGAAGTGCTTGCATAAGCATTTGTAGAGATTTTTGTCGCTCTGTCTGCCAAACTTTGCGCTAAAGCTTGGCTAAAAAACAAACTCGCAAATAAGCAAAAAACACCTAATGCCAAACAAAATCTAGTGCAAAACCTAGCATAAGATATTTTGTTTTTGGTAGCAATTTTTTGGGCTGCGCTAATAGCTTTGTAAATCGCAGTAGAAGCGACTAAAGTGGCGGTTTTCATTTATACTCTCCTAAATGTGTTTTGCCTAATGTGCGTTGTGCATTTTGGCTATTTGATTTTGTGATTTTGCCTTGCTATTTTTTTCATCTTTTTTTCTAATTTCTCTAGCTTTGGGACTTAAATTGACTTAAAAATTTACTAGAGAGATTCTACATATTTAAAGTTTATAAATGGATAAAATATGCAAAAACTTATATCAAAATCTTATGCCAAATTTTTACACCAAAATCTAGCGACTAATATAGCCTAGCTTTAGCAATTCATTTACGATACGAACCATTATAGGACCAGCATTCCCACCGCTTTGTCCGTGCTCTACTAGAATCGTTACTGCATATTTTGGATTTTCTGCAGGGACAAATCCCGTCATCCAGCCGTGAGAGCGTCTAAAATAATCTAGCTCACTCTCTTTTATCCGTGTCTTTACATCTTGAGCGATAGCTGTTACTTGGGCAGTGCCCGTTTTGCAGCCTATTTTTGCTTTTGCTGCTAGCAAGCGCATATAGCCCGTGCCACCGGGGACATTGCAGGCTTCTACCATTCCTTTTTGTAGCACCCATAGTTTTCCTTTTTGAAAATCATTTAGCACATCTTTTGACTCAAAGGTAATATTTGCCGCGCTTTGCTGATTGGCGTTTTGCTGCTTGATAAAATGTGGTGTAGGTAGCTTGCCAGAAGCGATAAGCGCGGTATATCTCACAATCTGCATAGGCGTAGTAAGGAAATATCCCTGCCCGATAGAAGTCTGCACCGTATCCCCAGCATACCACGCTGCGCCGTGTCGCTGCGCTTTCCAATACGGAGTTGGCAAAATCCCACTAGATTCGCCCGGGAAATCTAGTCCACTTTTTTGTCCAAATCCCATTTGAGCAAGCACTTGCCCCATTCGCTCTATGCCTACGACTTGAGATAGTTTATAAAAATACACATCCACAGATTCTCTTATCGCCTTGAAAGTATCTGCACTTCCGTGTCCGCCAGCTTTCCAATCGCGAAAATGATGATTCCCAATCGTTATAGAATATGGTGTAGCGATTTTGGTATTTTCATCGACATTTCCATATTCCAAAATCGACATTGCAATGCCCATTTTGATGACAGAGCCCGGTGGATATTGCCCGTTTATAAAGCGATTGATAAGTGGCTTGTGTGGATTATCTCTTAGTGCGTTCCACTTTATAGAGCTTATGCCACCTACAAAATCATTTAAATCATATTCGGGATAGCTCCCCGCAGCCAAAATCTCGCCACTATGCACATCCATTACGATTGCAGAGCCATTTTTCTCGCCAAACCCATACTCCTCATCAATAGCCCTTTGTAGCCTCGCATCAATAGTAAGCGTAATGTCGTTTTGCACTTGCGGAAGCGTCTCTTCGGCTTTGGATACTTTTTGGTTAAAGGCATTTACAATGCTGGAGCGAGAGCCTAGCTGCCCTTGCAAAACCGTATTGTATTGTCGCTCTATGCCCTCCTTGCCGATGATTCCTGTGTGCTTGCTTATGGGGTCTAAAAAGACATCGTTTTTATCTGCTGCGCCCACATAGCCTATGATATGCGAAGCAAGCTCTCTATTTGGATAATATCTCTTAAAAATAGGCTTGACAGAAATATTTTCTTGCTGATTTAGCAAGGCATACACAGCTTGCATTTCATCATAGCTCACATAATCAATGACTTTTATAGGCTCGTGGTTATAAGCAGAATTTTGCTTATTATAAGTTTCTGCCAAAGTTTCAATATCCACACCTTGCAGATTTTCTGCGATTTTTTTGATTGCGCTTTGTAGCTCATCTTCTCTCAAAAGTGGCTTCAAAAACACGCCAAAAAATAAGTCATTTACCGCCAAAGGCTCGCCCTGCCTATCAAGTATAAGTCCGCGTGCAGGCACTAGCACTTCTTGCTTAAACATATTGCGCCTAGCCACTTCAGCATAGTGGTCATACCTCACAATCGATATGATAGATAGTTTCAAAATAAGCAAAATCCACACTAAGCCAAAAACGATAAAAGTGATTCTAAAAGGTAGGGGGATATTTTTCATTCTTTGCCTTTTTAAGTAAATATGCGTGTATGAATGCGTGGGTGTATTGTGTGTGTGGATTTTTGTGCCTATATTTTAGGGCTTTGGATTTTGGGATTTTGGCTACCATTTTTTGCGCTTCCATTTTATCTGCTCATAGATAAGCATAAGAGATGATTCTATGATGAAATAATAGATAAAAATCGCACTTAGAGAAAAATTTACCCCCGCACCAAACATTTTGATGATATAAAGTGCCAAAAAATACACACCATAAACCGCGATGATATACCAAAAAACAAAAAGTGCATTATGTCCAAAAATGATATTAAATCGCTCGACAATGAGGTAATTTACCACCACAAACACGATAGGCAAAGTCCCAAGTGGAAGCTGCTTTTCACTCTCATAGATGATGAGGCAAAGCACGATTGTAACCACTGCAGTGGTGTTTTTTTTGGAATAAAACTCCATAAAAAGAATAAAAAGCACCCCAATCATAGGAGGCAAAAACAAAAATATACTTCCAAGCAAAGTCCAAAGAAAAAACGCTATGCAAGCAAGTGTAGCTAGAGCTATTTTTTTGAAACTTTTGTCAGGAGTTGGCTGGGATAGAAGCTGCATTTTATGACTCTTTTTAGTAGTTTTGTAAAATATTTTTGCAAGGGGCTTTGAAATAATCCCTTAAGCAAAGATTTAAGACGGTTTGTAAATAGGCTTAAACTTTTGGTAGATAAAGCGTGGCAAATTTTTAGATTTTGTTTTTTTTAAGCGAAGTTTTTTGGCGAGATTTCTAAGTCCGCATTTCTTTAGACGAAGCACAAATCCCCAAAACCCCATCAAATATCGCCTCTCTCAACGCCTCTTTGCCACCATATTTTTTTGGTATTTTGTCGTTATAAGCCATAATTATAGCGTTATTTTGGCTATTTTTTTGGTGCAATTTTGCCAAATCATTCTTGCTTAGTTTGTCCGCTTTGGTAAAAACTTGCAAATACTGCTGGTCGGCATTTAGCAGTGAAAGGATACTATTTTTTAGGGCAAAATCTATCGCCAAATCTGTATGCCTAGAATCAATCAAATGCAAAAAAAGTTTGATACTTTTTCGCTCATTTATAAATCGCCATAGATTTTGCTGCCATTGTTTTAGCTCGGTTTTGGATACTTTTGCATAGCCAATACCGGGCAAATCTATTAGGCAAAACTCAAGCACTTTAGGAGAATCCACGCTAGATTCTATGCTAGATTTTTCACTAAAATTTACACTAGATTCACAGCCAAAATCAGCACTAGATTTTGCTCCTGATTCCACGCTTGATTTTGCATCTGTTTTTGCAAAATCCACACCTAATTTCGCGCTTGATTTTATAAAATCTGCTTTTTGCTCTGTGCTTGATTTTGCCTGCACTCTATCACACTCCCTAACCCACTGCGTAGTAAAAAAATTGATAAGTTTTGTTTTGCCGGGGGTTGAAGAGCTTTTGGCGAGATTTGATTCTAGGATTTCATTGATTAGCGTGCTTTTGCCGACATTACTACGACCCAAAAAAACCACCTCGCTATACAAAGGTGGAGGAGCATTTTTTGTGCTACTTGCAGAGGTTATAAACTTACTAAAGCGCGTGCGTATCATCAATCTATCCTCTTATATCCTATTGTGTCCTCTATGTGTGCTCTTTGTGCCTAAGATTTTGGAGGCAGACTTCTTTAGAGTGCAAAAGTCCAAAATCTCGCCACCACAAAATCTCACTTTTTTTGTTGTATGTCGTTCAAATCAATTATCACGCGCACAGGGGCATCGCCCTCGCTTTGAACATTTGCGAAATTCTCTTTATTATTAAATATGATTCTCTCGCCCTTTAGATAGTTTGGCTTGCCAATCTCGCGTGCTTCTGCTCTGCCGATAAGCTGATATTCGCTTTGCTCGATTAGATAGATAAGCGTATCGCTCTTTCCTTTTAGCTCTCGCCCATCTTCAGTGAAAATATGAAAATCCACATTGCCAATCGCTTCAAATTTAAATGGTTTGCGCTCTTTGCTCATATAGACATTGACTTTATCAGCATTTAGCGTATCGCGCTCCTTTGTGATATGCACGCTTCCCTCCGCACTTGTTATACCCCGCTTCTCATCGGCAAATACCTGCTTAGCATCGATAAGTAGCTCATCACCCCAAGCAACACTACAAAGCGCAAAAATCCCCACAAGCAAATAAAGTCGTAGCCAAAAGCCAAGCCAAACACGACAATCCACAAAAACACTACAAATACTGCCAAATATTTTCATCTCTTTTATTTTCCTTACTCTTTTACCTTTCCTACCTTTTTTTGCCTTTCTTGCCTTGTGCCTTTACCTAAAGCCCTCATTCTTTGGTTTTTTTATTGTTTGTGTCTAGATAGATTTTTGCTTGGACATTTTGCGCACTCATTGTGCCTTCTTTTTGTTTGTAGAGGATATTTTCCCCCTCCAAATCCCCGCTCAAAGACACCGCCCAAAATCTCCCTACTCCACGAAAAACACCATTTTTTGTATCATAGACTCCCTTCTCACTCCAAAAGCTCTCCCCACTATCTTTTGCATACACTCCACCTTTGTTAAACGCATATTCATTATCCACGTGCCTTACTTCCTCGCCATATATGTAGGAAATAGATTGCGCTTTTTTGTCGCTTTTGTTTGACACTATGGTTTCATACCCTACCTCATATTCAGCAAATCGCAATGCCCTTTGCCCTTGCAAACTTGACTTAATGTAGTCCTTATCCGCGTCATAGATTTGGTAGTATTCTAGCTCAATGATTGGCATTTGCTCGCGCTTTTTTAGAATCTCTTGCGTATCTTTGGCTGAAATTTTGATAAACACAAGCATAGCCACAAGCAGCACCCAAAAAAACCAATGCACCAAAAAAGAGGGCGAAAAATACGAAACGACAATATTAGTAGCCTTTAGAGTAAAAAACCGCGCAATCTCTTTTGAGCTAAGAGTGCCCTCCTCATATTGCCCTGCTAGGTAGATTTCCTCTCTTTTGCGTAGTTGTAGCTCTCTAGCAAACTTGATATAAATATATGCCAAAAACCGATTCATACTAGATTCTTAGATTTTGTGATATAGGGCTAAAAATTCTGCTTGCTCTTTTTCATCACGCGAGATGATAAAGTCTATCATCTCTCTTACTGCACCCTCTCCACCACGAGAATTTAGCACTATATCAGCGTGTTTTTTTATCTGCATATTTGCATCTGCAGGTGCGAAGCGCAAGCCACTTTGAGAAAACATCGCCAAGTCATTGACATCATCGCCTATGCAGGCAACTTCGTTTTTTTGCACCTCTAGTCCAGACATTATTTTGCGTGCTGTGCTTGCTTTGTCCTCCACGCCCAAAAACACCCGCGTAATGCCTAGCTCCTCTGCTCTAGCACGCGTGCTAGGGGATTCTCTCCCAGAGATAAGGGCGACTTCTTTACCCATCTTTAGCCACGCCACGATTCCTAGTCCGTCTTTTATGTTGAAACTTTTTGATTCCATTATGGAGTTTGTCTGCGGATTTTCTATAAGCGTGATTTTGCCATCTGTGAGTGTGCCATCGACATCGATAAGAAGTAGTTTAATCATAAATATCCTTTGTTTGGTGGGATTATTTCTGTGCTAGATTTTGGTGTGAAATTTTTGGCGCGAAGTGGCTACAAAATCGCTAGCTTAAAAAACTAGATTTTGATTCGCACAAAATCTTTTATTTGCAAGGATTTGCAAATCTTAGATTCACAAATATTTCGCAACTTAAATAATAACTACAAACAACCCTTTGTGCTTGGAATCTCTACGCGCGGATTTTTTGATAATGCCCTGCGAAGCGCAAGCGCAAAGGATTTAAACACCGCTTCTGTAATATGGTGCAAGTTTTTGCCTCGCTTTATAGAGATATGCACCGTTATGTTTGCATTAAAGCACACGGCGCGAAGCCACTCCTCCACTAGCTCAATGTCAAAATCCAAAATCTTGCCACGATACTCACAGGCACTTGTATCAAACACCAAAAATGCTCGATTGCTAATGTCTAAATCACACTCCGCGCACGCCTCGTCCATCGCCACCGCTCCATTGCCAAATCGCTCGATATTTTGCACGGGATAGATACTTTGTGCCAAAAGTTTGCCGATGACTATCCCGCAGTCCTCCACACTATGATGAAAATCCACCTCCACATCGCCCTTGCATTCTAGCTCTAAGTCAAAAAGCGCGTGCTTGGCAAACGCCTCTAGCATATGGTCAAAAAATCCTATGCTTGTGTGGATTTTGGATTTTCCACTGCCATAAATGTCTAGCTTTGCGTTGATTTGCGTTTCTTTGGTGTTGCGAGTAAGGGTGTTTTGCGCTTTCATCTAAGTCCTTAAAAAGTTTTTGTAAAGTGATTTTTGCTGAAGTTTTTGCTTTTTTTTGATTCTTTAATCTTTTCCACGTCTTAAATATGGAAAGCAAAAAGCAAAATGTAAAGTGTATTGCCTTAAAAATTTGCAAATATTTTTCAAAAGTTTTAATAAAAACCTTTGATTTTGCTAGATTTTGCAATCTAAGCACAAAATCTTTAGAAAAAAGTCAAATAAAAGTCAAATTGTAGCATTTCTTTGTAATTGTTTGCAATGTAGAAGTGGGGTTTTAGCAAAAAAGAGTTATTTAGTAAGCATTTTTTAAGCTATTTAGTGAAGTATTTGTGGCGTAAAATCACACAAAATCTAGCTCAAAACCAGCCATATTAGTGATTTTGGCTTCTCTATCAGGGATTCTACGCGCTTTTTGAGAAAAGGCAAGCTAGACAACGCCCGCCCTCTCTATTTCCTCAAATCCCCCTTAAATACGCTTCATACAGCTTAAAGCAATTTTACTTGCCTTTAAGCGTTGGGATATACTTAGATAGTGCGTCTATGTCCTCTGCGCTAAGGGAGGCTGCTTGTCCCCACATAGTCGCGCCTAGCCCAAATGTATTTAGCGTCTTTGCTTTGTAGCCTAGAAGTGAAGTTTTGATTTGCTCTGGCGTGAGCGTGTTTGTGATTTTACTTTTGCCAAGTGCTTGTTTCTCCATTTTTGGTCCGTGGCAGGACTGACATCTTTGCTTAATGATAGTGGCTGGGTCAGCTGCATTTGTGATAACCACCACCCCTAGCGATAAAGCACCTAGTGCAAGCACTTTTTGAAGTGAGTTCTCCATTTTCTCTCCTTTGGTTGTTGTGATTTCTTTAGGCGATTTTGGGGTAAATCTCACTAAAGCAAGCATATTATATTCCCAAAAAGCCAACAGAAATGAGATAAAGTTACAAAACGCAAAAATGCCATACAAAAGTAGCGCGACACACCACCCAAAACTATGCCAAAAGCACTATACAAAGAAGTAACGCACAAAATAAAAACAACGCAAAATCTCTATCAACCAAATTGCCAAGAAATTGCCAAAAATCACAAAAATGGAATCTCTTTTGCTTCAATCAAAGCCATACCAAATCGCCAAAAGCACATTTTACACGCGCAATTAAGGAGAATCTATGCGAGCAAAGCAGACAAAGGACTTTTTCAAAAGCTGGGATTTTTATGCTAGCTGGGGGAGTAGCACTGCTAGTTTTAGTGCCAAGCAGCCAAAATCTAGCCCAAATCTAAAAAAAACATTCAAAAATATAATATGTGGCTACGGAGCTAGAGTAATCGTAGCAGTGCTACTAGGTAGCGTAGCAATCGGTGTGCTTACCCCTGCAAAAGCCGAAAAAATCGGCGAAATAGCCAATGTCGTAGGCGTGCGCAACAACCAACTAATCGGCTATGGACTTGTCATCGGGCTAAATGGCACGGGGGATAAAACAAGCTCACGCTTCACAATGCAATCTATCGCAAATATGCTTGAGAGCGTAAATGTCAAAGTCGATGCAGAATCTATCAAATCAAAAAATGTCGCTGCCGTGCTTGTAACGGCGGATTTACCACCATTTGCAAGACAAGGCGACAAGCTAGATGTCAAAATCTCCTCCATAGGCGATGCCAAATCACTAGAATCTGGGATTTTGGTAATGACGCCACTTAGCGCGGTAGATGGCAATATCTACGCCGTAGCACAAGGGGGCGTAACCACAGGAACTTCAAGCAACCTCTTAAGCGCACAAGTCGCGCAAGGTGCAGTCGTAGAGCGTGAAGTCCCTTACAATCTCTTTAGCCAAGATAATATCACACTAAGCCTAAAATCTAGCAATTTCCAAAATGCCGTGAAAATCCAAGAATCCCTAAACAAAATCTTTGGCGAGCAAACAGCATTAGCGATTGATTCTCGCACCATAAAGGTAAGCAAACCCCAAGACATAACGCCTGTGGAATTTGTCGCGCTTATCCAAGAAGTGCAAATCGACTACTCCCAAGCAAACAAAATCATCATTGATGAAAAATCTGGCACAATCGTAGCGGGCATAGATATTCCTGTGCGTCCTGTTGTCGTTACTAGCGGAAATATCACGCTAAAAATCACAAACGAGCCACTAGAGGGCGAAAATCTAGAGCAACTAGATGCTACAAGTAGCTTTGATGAGGGGGCTGGCACGATAAGTGCGAGCGAAAAGTCCACGACTATATCAACCGTAGTCAAAGCACTGCAAAAAATGGGAGCTAGCCCAAAAAATATGATTTCTATCCTAGAAGCTATGCGACAAAGTGGCGCAATCGCAACCCCCATAGAGGTTATTTAGATAGAAATTATGCAAGTAGAAAATATTTAGCAAAGCAAAGGAGTGTCCAAATGAAAATCGATAGCACAAATGCCCTAAACCAATACCAAGCACTAAAAATCCAAAGCCTAGAATCTAGCCTAAGTAGCAAAGCACAAGGCAAGTCTACGCTTCACCACCAAGCAAACGCACTAAAAGACAATCCCACCCAAAAGAGCCAAAACGCTCAAAGCAAAGAGGATGCCGCACTAAAAGAGCAAACCGATGCGTTTGAAGCGATTTTGCTAAAATTTATGCTTGATAACGCGCTAAAGCTAGAAGACCCACTTTTCCCAAAGCAGCCCGGCACAGACATTTATCATAGTATGTATAAAGAATCATTATCCGAGCAGCTATCAGGTAGTTTTGGGTATTCAAAAGCATTGTATGATTGGCTAAAAGAGCAAGGCAAAGCCTAAAGTCATAAATCTTGCCAAATCTAGCAAACAAAGTCTATAAATGCCAAAAAACACCACAAACCCCGCAGGTAAAAAAATCTCAAGTGAAAATCTGCCAAACGAGATTTTGCCTAATGAGATTCTGCCAAACGAAATCTTGCCAAATGATTTCCTAAAAGACAATCCCCAAAATATCAAAGCATTGCTAGAGGAATTTATCCGCATTTCATACAGCTACGAAAAAGAAGTCAAAGACGCAAAAGCCCTCTATGAGCGACTTATCGAGACACTCCCAGAAGCGATATGGGTGTATAATCCAAATGGAAGTTTTTTTTATCAAAACAAGTTAGCCAAAGATTTAAGTGTGATTTTAGATAAGCTAGAATCACTAAAACACCACAAAGACTTACAAAGCAAAAAATCCGCGCCAAAATCCACCCAAGAAGAAATCACCTACCAAAACAAAATCTACCTTATACAAACAAACTATGTCAAAGCCAATGACACCGATGAGACGCAGTGGAACACCCTAATCACCGCCACAGACATCACAAGCCAAAAGCGACAAGATAGGCTTGCTTCTATGGGGCAAATCTCTGCCCACCTAGCACACGAGATACGCAACCCCATAGGCTCTATCTCACTGCTTATCTCTACCCTTGCTAAGCGTGCCACACAGGAGCAAAAACCCCTCATTAGCGAGCTTCAAAAAAGCATTTTTCGCGTAGAGCGAATCATCAAAGCCACGCTACTTTTTTCCAAAGGCATAAGCGCAAATCGCTCGCCCAACAAAATCTCCTCTTTGCGTGATGAATTGCGTGATACACTTGCGTATTATAGCTTTAGCAAGGATATAGATTTTGAGTTTGACTTTGTCGATAAAGTCGCGCTTTTTGACAAAGATTTGCTCTTTATTGCGTTGCAAAATTTCCTTTTTAATGCCATTGATGCGATTGAGGAGGGGGAAGCACAAAGAGGGAAAATCACTCTAAAAGCACAGCTAGATGGCGAGGAGCTTATCTTTAGCATACAAGATAATGGCAAGCCCTTTGATGAGGGGTTTGATGAAGTCGCGCTTTTTGAGCCATTTGTCAGCACCAAGCTAAAGGGAAATGGCTTAGGGCTAGCCCTCTCAAAGCAAATCATAGAATCTCATCAAGGCACTATCACGCTAAATGCAAACCAAAAGCTATTTATCGTGCGGATAAAGCGGGCATAAAATTTTATGGGCGAGATTTTGCAAGCAAGTTTTACAAGCAAAATAGTTTAAGGTATAAATTTAGGTTTTGGCAGGCATTATGCGTATAAAAAATATTAGCTTCTTTGCACTCTTTGCGCTATTTTTGGTGCTTTTTGGCTTTTGCTACTCTAATGAAAATTCTAGCGGGGATTTTAGCGAAAATTTTGGCATAAATTCTAGTGCGGATTTTAGCGAGGATTTTGACAAATCCACGCAAGTCTTCGCGCTTAGCAACTTTGATAAAAAGCTACTAGAAAATGGCTCGCTTCAAGGATATGTAGTAAGTGAAAAGCTCGATGGCGTGCGAGCACTATGGGACGGAGTAGTCCTAAAAAGCAGAAGTGGCAAAGCCTTTAGCCCACCAAAATGCTGGGTAGAAAATCTGCCAGATTTTGCCCTTGATGGCGAGCTTTTCATCGCTAGAGGGAAGTTTGAGGAAGTGCTAAGCATAGTAAGCAAGGGCGATAGTCAATGCGAGAAATGCAAGTGCGAGGAGTGGAGCAAGGTGGGGTATTTCATCTTTGATGTTCCCCAAGCAAATCAAAAATTAAATGCTAAAAATAGTGCTAAATCTAGCGCGGATTCAAGCGCAGAATCTAGTGCGAAATCCTACACACTTTTAGAGAGACTAGCCCTGCTAGAGAGTTGGATAGAAAATCGTGCAAACAAGACAAACAAAGCAAGTCAAGCAAAAACCACAAAAGCCAAAAATAGCGCGGATTTAGATAGCGCAAAAGCGAGTAAAAATCCTATCTTGCATATTATCCCCCAAGAGAGTGTGCCTAGCCAAGAAGCCCTGCAAAAAAAGCTAAAAGAGGTTGAAAAGCTCGGTGGCGAAGGACTTGTTATCCGCAAAAATAGCGCACCTTATGAGAGATTTCGCACGACAAATGCAATGAAGCTAAAATCATACAGCGACACCGAATGCGTAGTAGTAGCACACAATCAAGGCAAGGGCAAGTTTTCTCACGCGCTAGGCTCACTTACTTGCGAAAGCCTGCCACTAGATTTTGCCACCACAAAAAGCGCGAAAAATGCGGATTCCACACAGCCTGCACCGCTTACATTCCCCACACATTTGCGCAAAATCCGCTTCAAAATCGGTAGCGGCTTTAGCGACAAAGACAGAGCAGCCCCTCCACCAATCGGCACAATCATTACCTACAAATACTACGGGCTTACCAAAAATGGGCTACCAAGATTCCCCGTTTTTCTTAGAGTCTACTCACCTTAAATAGCCCAAATCGTCCTCACCCCACTTTCTAGCCACCACTTCATTGTAAATTTACAAACAAGCATAGTCAAATAAAATCTAACCAAGTGTATCAAAATGCAAATAAGTGCAAATAAACATAGCAAAGCCCACTTTGATAGAGCACTTTTTCTATCATCATTTTTTATCATTTTTATCATTGTTTTTTGCTACTTCTCTTTATCATCGCGATAGTAAAATCTAAAATACCTAGCCCATTAAATTCCCATTTATGCTTTATTTTTGAGAGTATCCATTCTCATTATGCCTTTCTTTTTGATAACTTTTAGAAATAATTACCATTTTGTAAAAAATTAAGATTTTTTTAAGAGTTTTTGCATTATTATCGCGTTCGTTTTTTAGCCCACTAGGGCAATCTAATCAAAAAGGACACCAAATGCAAACTCCGCGCAAACTATCTGCAAGCACACTTGCAAGCCTCCCTCCACATTTGCCTATACAGCCACTTAGCAATCTACTTAAAAATCAAATCCACTCACGCAAGCCACTTACACAAGCAACCTTTAAGCAAAATATCGCTCTATCAGCCATAGCTTTTCTAAGCCTATCTAGCGTTCTAAATGCCAACCCAAATGAGATTAACTTACAGGGGGGGGGGGCAGCACAAAATACAACACAAAATGTCTTAGAAAAAAATAGCACCAAAGAGCATTCCACTCAAACCACCTCGCAAAATCCTCAAACCACTTCACAAAACTCCACCCAAAATCCTATCTCTACAAACCAAAGCGATTATCAAGCAAACTCCTCCCAAGATTCCCTCATAGATTCTCTGCAAAATCCACAAACCACTTCACAAGATTCCACAATAGATTCCACCCAAAATATACAAACAAATCAATATGACAAAAAATCCAAACGCTACAACAAACTAATAAAACACGAAAGCAAATATGACGACCTCCAAGCAAAGCAGCTTGATAGAGTAGTAGTAAGTGCGAGTGGCTATGAGCAAGACATAAAAAACGCTCCCGCTTCAGTTAGCATTATCCCAAAAGAAGAGATTCTCACGCGCCCAGTGCGTGATATTGGCGAAGCGGTGCAAGATGTGCCCGGCGTGTATGTGGAGAGTGATAAGACAGGGTTTAACAAAATTTCAATGCGTGGGCTTAGCTCTGCTTATACGCTTATTTTGATTGATGGCAAACGCCAAAATGTCGCGCAGGGCTTTAGCTCTAATGGTTTTGGCGAGGCACTAAATGCAAATATCCCACCGCTTAGTATGATAGAGCGAATCGAAGTGATTCGCGGTCCTGCAAGCACGATTTATGGCTCTGACGCGATGGGCGGCGTTATCAACATTATCACAAAAAAGCATACGGATAAAACACAAAGCGGTATGCAACTTGACGCAAAATTTAGCGAAAATCCCAATGTCTTTGGCAATATCTATGGCGCAAATGGCTATGTAACCACGCCTTTACTTAAAAATATGCTCTCACTTAATTTGCGCGGTGGATATAAGATAGGAGAGCAAAATACCTTTCTAAAACCTGCAGGATTAAACGGCACAAACGGCGGAAGTGGAGGTGGGACGAATCCATACACTAATCCTTACGCCACGCATTCCGCTACGGGATTTACAAATTGGAATGCTGGACTTAGGCTAAACTACACACCCGAACCGCACAATAGCCTTTATTTTGACGCGGAGGCTTATTTCGCTCGTGTAGGTTCGCTAAATACTTCGCGCAATCAAATCACAGGAATCCGCGATTTTTATAAAATCAATTCCGTGCTAAACCACGATGCGAATTATGATTGGGGTAAAATCAACACTTATGTGCAGTATTCTGCCACTTTGTGGGCTTCACACTATGGATATACGGCAAATACTAGCACACCAAGCACTAGCGCAAGTGTAGCAGTGGGTGCTAGTAAAGGTGCTGGGGTGAATTGGGGCGCAGCAAGTATAAACCAAGATGTGGTATTTCAAAGCACTTACAACAATAGCTTTGATTTAGGCTGGGCTGGTGCGATAATCTTTAATGGTGGGGTTTATTACCTATATGAAAATCTATGGCGCAAGTCAAATGGCACTAAAATGGATATGCACCAAGTAGCACTTTTTGGCGAAGCAGAATATTTGATAAATGAATATATAAGCACCACTTTGGGTTTGCGCATAAATTATAGTAATAAATTTAACTCTCTAGCCGTGCCAAATCCGCGCTTTTATCTCAATGTCAATCCCACAAATTATCTCACATTTAAAGCTGGAATCTCAAGCGGTGTATTAGCCCCACAGCTAAGCTATCTCTATGATGGGTGGAATATGACTTCTGCAAATGCAGGTGTGCTTGGCAATAAAAATATTCAGCCTGAAAAGAGCTGGAATTACGAGCTAAGCGGGATTTTGGACTTTGAGGCTGTGAATCTAACGCTAACGGGATATTACACAGATTTCCGTGATAAAATCTCTACGCAACCATACACTGACGCAACCTGCACAAATGATAGCACTTGCTCGATTGTGCGAAATGTGGATAAATCACTCATCACAGGCGCGGAGGCGAGTTTTAAGCTAAAGCCGATTTATTATGGAATTGGGCTTGATATGAGCTATTCATTTGCCTACACAAAGATTTTGAGCGCAGCTTCACAAGGGTCGGCAAATGCCGAATACTACAAAGGCGAACCGCTAAACCTTATCCCACGACATAGCTTTGTGATAAAGCCCAGCTACAAAATTGGCGGATTTGAGGCATTTTTGCGCTGGAGTGGGAAATTTCAAACGCCTACGCCAACTCCCGCACCAAATAATAGCACCGCAGGAAACAACCTTGTGCGTGGGGCTATCGGCAAATACTACAAAAACTATCAAATCTTAGATTTGTCTCTTAGCTATAAGTTTTCAAATGGGCTTGGTGCGACATTTGCGGTAAATAACCTGCTAAATACGAATTTTTGGGAGCCTATTTTGTTTAGCAGCAATCAAAACTACACGAATCAATATCAACGAATCCTACCTAGCCGAAACTATTGGCTGACATTGAGATATGATTTTTAGATTCGTAAAAATTATTGACACGAATCGTGGATTTATTGCGATTGCAACAGCATAGAATTGTGGCAATCTATACGCTCATTGTCATTGCGAGGCGAATCGTAGATTTGCGCAAAGCAATCTATTTCCCCCTCCCTCTGCGGAGGGGGACAAAGGGGGTGGGTTCTTTTTCGTCATTGCGAGCAAGTCGCAAGACTTGCGTGGCAATCTAAAGAAAAAAAAAGATAGAGAAAAAGAATAGATTGCCACGAGAATCCTTGTGGATTCTCTCGCAATGACGATTGAGGGTGGATTGCCACGAATCTGACAAGTCAAATTCCAGCAATGACGGGAGTGGCGGACTGCTTCGTTGTGGCTTTTAGCCACTGCCTCGCAAAACAAGCGTAGTGCAGTTTCTTTAGAAAGCCTTTGGCTTCTTTAGTAAAACAAGGCGAAGCGAAGTTTCTTTAGTAATGACGAATTTTTCCGCGTTTTTACTCACGCAAAAAAACACCCACCCCCAAACCCCCTCGTGCTAAGGGAGGGGGTTTTTAAAAAGTCAAACACGGTTACTCTAAGGGAGGGGGGCTTTAAAGTCGCAAAAACACCCTCCGCTAGAATTTTATCATTTGGGAAAGCTTAAAAAGATTTTACACAAGCCTAGTTGTTTTTATCATATTATAAAAACATTTGTCATACTTAAGGGCGTAGCTCGAAGTATCCAAAGCAAAATCAAGTAGAGATATTTCGGTTTCTTGCGAAACCTCAATATGACAAGATAATAAATAAAAACAACTTAACAAAAATCTAAAGCTACAAACTCCTAATACCATACTTTGGCGAAATATAGCCCATTTGCACTCACAGGCTCTCGCCAAGCAGGTTTTTCCCCGCGTAGTTGGGAGAGAAAATCGCCAAAGTCCACTTCCCCCCTTGATACTGCTAGGCTAGCCCCTATCATCAGCCGCACCTGTGCGCGCAAAAATCCATCTCCCTCAATATAGATTCCAAAGCACTCATTGCCACCCCACTTAGATAGGCAAATTCTCTTTAGCCTAGTCGCATAAATCGTGCGTGTGGTTGTTTTGGCACTTGAGTTTGATTTTCTAAATAGTGCAAAATTATGCGTCCCTACAAATGCGTGTAAGCATTTTTGTAGCTTATCTACCTGCCCTACCCGCTCTAGTGCGACAAATGGTGCAAGAAATGGGCTTTGAAAATGTGGGGAGAAAAGATACAAATACGCGCGTTTTTTGGCGTCTTTTATCGGGCAAAAACTAAAATCCACTTCCTTTAAAGAGCGGATTTTGATATGAGGGTAGATTTTGGGAGCTAGGATTTTTGCTAGCTTAGATTCTTCCCAAAAGCTAGGCGCGTAAAACCGCACAACCATTCCTAGCGAATGCACACCTTTATCAGTGCGCCCAGCTCCAAGCACACTAGAATCTATGCCTATACTTTGCAGTGCCTCGCCTATTTTTTCGCTCACGCTTATGATATTGCGTGATTTTTGTGGGGCAAATCCACTAAACGCACCGCCGTTATACGCGATTTTTAGCGCGAAAGTTTTTTGCAGATTTTGCTTTTGTAGCGTTTGCATTAGCCTAATATCGCCTAAAAATAAATCTCCGATACAGCACATAAGAGCCCACAAGCCACACCAAAGGTAACGCAATAGTCCCTATAAGTGGTGCGTTTTGGCTCAAAACATACATAGCCACAAAATACCCCGCTACACTCACAAGCAAATACACATAGCTAAGATTTCTTTGAAATCTTGGATTTGCCACGCCAAAAAGCACTACTAAAAACACACTAGCGATAGGAAAAAGCGAAGCAAGCACCGCTTGGGCAAACCGCCTTGCTTGCGAGCTATTTCCCTCAAAAGCACTGCTCCAATACTCTATCAAATCATAGGAGCTAAGGCTTATGTCTTCGGTTTTGGAGTTTAGCCTCATTTTGGCAAAATATGCTTTTTGCACCTCATCAGGCTTAGCAAAATAAGCACTCCCGCTAGAAAGTAGCAGGCTAAATACGCCATCTTCGTTGGTAAGCTCCCCCTCTTTTGCTGTGATAAAGATTTCGTTATTTTCTATCGCGCTAGAAAAAAGCACCAAGCCTTTATAATGTCGATTGTTTGCTTCATCTGCATACACGAGCCAATCCCCAAGCCTTTGCCCAAATTCGCCCGCTTTTATGTTGATATTGACTTCGGCTTTTTTTTGATTGGCAAAGCTAGTGTATGCCGAGCGCGTGATAGGGATAAGTGCTAGCGAAAACACAAGTAGCACAACGCTTACAAATCCGCTTATCCACACAAATGAGCGCAAAATCTTGCGCGGGGAAATCCCAAGCGAGAAAAACACTAGCAATTCATAATCATAAGAAAGCCTTGATAGCCCAAGCACACACGCACAAAAAAATGTAATAGGGATAACAAAAAAAATCGCATTTGGAATCGCATAAGAAAAAAGCTGCAACAAGTCAAAAATGTTGATTTTTATCGCCTGTGTAGCAGCAGAGAGTGAGATAAGTAGCACGATAGAAGCCACAAAAAATAGCACCAAAAAAAACGGCATAAAAATCTGTCCCACAGCATAAAAAAGGTAGCGTTTCATCATTTTTGTGCCTTACATTGCTAGATAGATACCTTTTGCTATGCCGCCTAGCACGACAAAAGGGATAAGCGGTATGCGGCTAAAAAACTCCAAAGATTTTTTAGAATCCAAAAACTTATGCAGGCCAAGTGCGCCTAAAAAATCGCTTTTTGATTTTGCTGATTTTTTGGATTTTGTGTGTTTTGGGTAGTTTTTAGCGATTAGTCCAAGTGAAATCTTAGCACAAATAAATGCAACGCTAGCCAACACACAGCCCCAAAAAATACTACCAATCAAAAATGTAAATCCAAATAACCCACCAAAGCCAGCGCAAAAAATAATATCCCCCTCGCCCAAAATCTCTTTGCCCCTTAAAAGGACTTTGCCAAGTAATAATGCAAGAGATAGTAGCCCAGCAGCACACAGCGCGTGAAGTAGCACTTGGACAAAGTCATAAAACAAGCCATAAAAACTATGCGACATAAAAAACACTTTGCAAAGACAAAATGCCAAAAACACGACATTGTGCCAATCAAGCACAGCTAAATACTTGCAATCAAAAGCACAAAGCACAAACATAAACCCGAACAACGCACAAACATACACAAAAGCTAGAATCCTAATCAAATCATCGCCAAAGCCACTTTGCCACTCGCTAAAACCAATATTACCAAAACCACTGCCAAAAATCTCATAACGATATGGCACAAAATCTTGCAAATAAAACAAATAAGAATCAAAAATCTCTTTGTAAGAAAAAATATAGGGATAAAAATCCAACTTGCCAAACACCACAAACAAACACCCTGCAAAAAATGCCAAGAAAAAACGGCGATGATTTTTAGACAAAAAAGTTATTAAGATTTTTGAGATTTTGCTAGGGGATTTGAAAAATTTTTTATATTTTTTGTTTTTGGATTTTATGCGAGAGTTTGTGAAAAAATCTATGAGAGAATTTGTGCGAGATTTTGCGCAAGTGTTTGCATAACTTCTTGCGTGGTATTTTTTGTTAGATTTTTGGATAGATTTTGAAGTATTTGCACTCTCATATATATACTCATCTAGCGAGTTATCAAACATTTGTCTTGCAAACATTTGTTTTGTGAGATAATACACAAGCAAAAATACAAGCCCGCCACCCAAAATCACATAAAAACTCTCCACCTAAAACCTACCTAAATCCACACAAAATCTAAAAAATCTAAAATCCAAACCCAATCTCTACCCCAGCCAAAAAATTATCGCTTTTAGGATAGTGCCACGCGTTTATGGGGCTTGACTTCCCAAGCGATTCATATCGCAGATTTGTCCGCATATAATAGTGAAATCGCTTCAATATACGATAAGAAAACCCGACATACCCACCAAGTGCGTAGCTATACGCGCTTATGGTAGAATCTTTTTTGTCCTTATCTGCGCTAAATCCATAATATCCATTTACTACCACATCATAGCCCACCCCATATTCTAAGCGGATTTTGCGACTAAGCGGGACTCTGCCCTCTACTTCTACTCCTATATACTGAAGCATTCTAGAAAATCCGCGCTTGCCGCTAATATCGCTAAGGTAAGAATCAAGTGTATAGAGGACATTTAGATAGATAGGCGAAGTGGCTTTGTAAGTATTTGCGCCAAATTTCACGCGCATTTGCGTGCCGAAGTTTGTAGCGTTCACCTCTATGTCGCTTGGTAAAAAGCTCGCTTTCATATCGTTTTTTAGATTGCTTTTGCCAAAGCCTAAATTCAAATCCCCCACAAGCTGAATTTGCCCATTTGCAGGTGCGATTCTGCCGTGAATAGTGATAAACCCACCAGCATTTTCATTGATATTTTGTGGGGAGTCGGCTCTAGGCGATAAATGCGTGTAGTAAAATCCGCCACCACCAAAACGGACATTCTCTCCCTTTCTCTCGCAAAACTCTCCACCACCTTGCAATAAGCACGAAATCAAAAGGGTAGGCAAAAACGACATACAAACTCCTTAACTTAAATTTATAAAAGATTTTAGGATAAAGCATTGTATCAAAGCAAAATAAAGCAAAACCTAGTAAGGCAAATTTTAGCAAAGCAAAAATTAGTAGAGTGAAATTTAGCGAAGCAAAATAAAGCAAAATCAAACACAACACTGCAAGAAAACCACAAAAATCAAACAAAAACAATGCCATATCTCATTAACCATACCAAATCAAAGTGGCTACCAAAAAAAGTTCTGTAAAAAACTTCGCACTAGCTAAATTTGGGATTTTGATTTTGTTATGGCTAAAACTTGATTTTGCTTTACTTTACTTTACTTGGCTTGATTTTGCTTGATTTGGCTTGCTTGATTTTAGTTGCTAGGGGCTTGCGCTTGACTTTTAGTTGGCTTACTATTGCATCGTCCCTTTTACAATCGGCACAAAAAGACAATCTTCTAGCACCTCCTCATCTACAAGCCTACCACTATTTTTCAAAAATCGCTTGATGACTTGCCTTTGCTCCACTTTGCCACTTGGTGTGGTGCGCTCTTCAAGCATAGGTGCTAGCAGGATTCCCCCCTCCTCTAGCTGCTTGATAAGCGCGCTAGGGACGCTATCCTCTAAGCACGCAGAGAGTAAAATCCTATCATAAGGCGCATACTCTGCCCAGCCACTTTGCCCATCGCCAAACTTCGTGTTGATATTTAGCACCCCACTTGCGCGAATTTTTTCTCGTGCTTGGAGCAAAAGCCTCTCAATCCGCTCTATGCTAAAAACACGGCGAAATCCGGCCTTTGCAAGCACCATAGCTTGATAGCCACTGCCTAGTCCCACTTCTAGCACGCTATCGCCCTGCCCTAGATATTGCGTCATTTTTGCCACTGTGAGAGGCGAGCTGATAAACTGCGCTCCTTGTATTGGCAAAGGATTTAGCTCATAAGCCAAATGGCTAAAATCACTCACAAAATCAATTCTATTGACACTCATTAGGGCTTCTCTTACCCACGATTCTAGCTCTAGATTTTGAGAAGCAAACGCTTTTGCAATGTCATCACACATAGATTCTAGTTGACGGATTTGGGCTAGCCTCTCTATCACTGCGTAAGCCTTATATTTATGTATTTTCGCATTTTTTCGACCTCATCTAGCTCGATTGTGTGGCTGATGACTTGAGCTTCATCATCGGCATAGACTTTGCCATAGGGCGTGATAATCGCACTAGATTTTGCCATTTGCAAGTTTGCGCCACCACTTGCTATGACAAAGCATTGATTGGCTATGGCTAGGGCTTTGCAAAGCGTCTCAAAATGCTCTTTTCTAGCTTTGCCCCATTGAGCTGGCACAAAAATCACTTCAACCCCACTTAGCCGCTTCCATAAGTCAATGAAGCGTAGCTCAAAGCAGATAAGCGCACCACAAGTGATATTGCCGATTTTAAATGGAATCATCTCATTTAGCCCACCACTTGCAAAATGCAGATGCTCATCGCCTAGCAAAAATAGCTCGTGCTTTGCTTGCTTGTGGATAAGCTCGCCATTACAAAAGACTTTTAGGTTGTTATAAAACTTGTGGTTTTTCTTTTCTATCATCGTAGTGATTATCGTGCGTCCGCCTAGACTTGCTTCTAGTAGCTCTTGAGTAGCAATCTTGCTAAACTCATCTGCTTTGTCCATTTTTTGGTAGCAAAACCCACTTAGTGCAAGCTCGGGCGTGAGTATCACGCTATCCTCATCACTAGATTTTGCCACCTCCAAGATTGCTTGTAGATTTTGACTAAAATCCTGCTTTGTTTTGATTTGCAACGAATAGATTTTCTTAGAAGTCATCAAATTTCACACTCCCTTTTTGATAGTTGGTTACCTTTGCTTCAAAGAAGTTTGTTTTTTGGTCGTTAAATTTTGCAAAATTATCAACCCACTTGATAGGATTTGTAGCATTATAGATTGGCTTAAACCCAACTTTTGCTAGTCGCTCATCTGCGAGGGATTTTATGTATTGTGAGATAATATCACTTGTAAGCCCCAAAATCTGCCCTTGAGTGATATAATCCCCCCAAGCAGATTCTATCTCTACGGCTTTTTTAAACATTTCAATGACTTCTTCTTCTAGACTAGGGGTAAACAAATCCGCCCTTTCTTTTCTCAAAGAATTGATAAGCTGCTGAAACAAATACAAATGCGTAACCTCATCTCGCTGTATAAATCGAATCATCTGCGAGCTTCCTAGCATTTTGCCACTTCTTGCAAGCGTATAAAAATAGCAAAATCCGCTATAAAAATAAATCCCCTCCAAAATCTGATTGGCAAACATTGCTTTTAGGACATTTCGCTCTGTGGGGTTGCTTGCTAGCTCCATATACACTTGAGCGATATAGTCGTTTTTGCTTCTTAGCTGCATATCCACTCGCCACATATCATAGATTTCATCGGTGTTTGCGCTGATAGACTCTACCATTACAGCATAGCTTTGAGAGTGCAAAGCCTCCTCATAAGCTTGGCGCACCAAGATTAGATTGATTTCAGGGCTTGTTATGTAGGGATTTACATTGTCGATTAGGTTGTTTGTCTGCAAAGAATCCATAAAGATAAGTTGTGCCAACGCCCTATCATAGCCGATTTTTTCTTGTGGAGTAAGCGTGCTTTCATAATCTTTTTTATCGGGATTCATATTTACTTCTTCAGGAAACCAAGTGTTTGCAAGCATTGTTTTCCATAGATTATATGCCCATTGATATTTGATTTTGTTTAAATCAAAAATACTCGTAGGGTCACCTCCAAAAATCCGTCTTTCATTTACGCTTTTTTCGGTGGAATTTGGGTTGTAGATTTTTTTGCGTTTGACTATGGTATCGCCTGTTTTAAATGTGTCGTTGCTTGTCATTGGCTATCCTTTGCTTATGAAGTGTGATTGAAGTATGAGGCAAAATCTAATACTGCTAAATCTAGTCAAAATCTCTGCACTAGCAGAAGCTAGCAAATAATGCTAGCAAGGGAAGCTAACACAAAAAACTAGCGAGAAAATCTTGCAATAAATTCTCAACAGCAAAGATTTAAAAAACAATTTGGAAGTATAACAACAAAAGACTTAAAACCTAATAATAAGCCAAGACATTTTTAGAAAAATTACACAAAAATTTTGTGGATTTTTGTGTGTTAATTATCTATTCATTGTCAAATATTTTTTATGTGAAATTTATCACAAAAATGCAGAAAAATTAAACTTTCTTTTATGATAGTTTTGCTAAAATCACGCCTTTTATACTCTAAATAAAGGCAATGCAATGAAAAAAGGAATCCACCCAGAATATGTCCCTTGCAAAGTTACTTGCGTAACAAGTGGTAAACAAATCGAAGTGCTAAGCACCAAACCAGAAATCCGCATAGATATTTCTAGCTTTTGCCACCCATTCTACACAGGAAGCGACAAAATCGCTGACACCACAGGACGAGTAGAAAAATTCCGCCAAAAATACAATATGAAATAGCCCTTAGGCTATCGCCACTTCTGTGCTTACGCTTATCCCCACTCCGCTAGGCAATCTAAAAGACATAACCATTAGGGCTTTGGAGCACCTAGCCACAGCCAAAGTCGTGCTATGTGAGGATACGCGTGTAGCCAAAAGCCTTTTTAAAAATCTATTTGATAGATTTGAAAATAACTTTGAGCGTAAATTCACAGACAATCTTGCAGGCAAATGCGATTCTCCAAAAACTCCACTAGATTCCACCAAAAATCCAAAAACTCTAAATCCAAAATCTAAGCAATTTATCTCCTTGCATTCTCACAATGAGCAAGATTTCCTATCCACTATTGCGCCTGATTTTTTCTCCCAAGAAGTCATCTACATAAGCGATGCAGGTATGCCAAGTATTTGCGACCCGGGCGCACTAATTGTCAAATACGCACAAAAGCACAATCTCCCTTATAATGTGCTTGTGGGTGGCTGTGCGCTAAGTGCTGCATTTTGCTTTAGTGGATTTGCCTCTCAAGGCTTTGTATTTGGTGGATTTTTGCCACACAAAAACAAGGAGCGCGTAGCCAAACTCCAAGAATGCGCCATATCAAGCCTCCCTACGATTTGGTATGAAAGCCCTCACAGAATCCTAGATTCCCTGTGCGACATTGATAGACACCTGCCAGATACTCACATTTTTGCCATAAAAGAGATTAGTAAACTTCATCAGCGACACTTTAGTGGCAAAGCAAACGAGATTTTATCCGCACTTAGCCCAAGCAATGCGGGCAAAAAAAATAGCAATGATGATAGCAAAATCTTGCAAGGCGAATGGGTGCTTATCCTAGAGCCTAGCAGTGCTAAACTCCCTTGCCTTACACTATATGAGAACGACATTATCTCCCTAGAGATTCCCCCCAAAGCAAAAGCTAAGCTACTATCAACACTCACGGGCAAAGATGCAAAAACCATTTATGCCTCCCTCACAAAAACCTAGAAAAATCGCAAAAAACAAAAGCTAAAAATCTACAAACAAAATCTCTAAGGATAAGCAAAATGCCAACTAAAAACCCACGCTACAAGCACCCTCAAACTGATTCTAAGACTTCCAAAAAACCGCAAGATTCCTCACAAAATCTTTTGCAAAATCACTCACAAAACCCACCCAAAACTTCGCACAAAGCCCTGCAAAACCTCCTGCAAAATTTCTCGCAAAACAACTCGCAAGATTCCCTAATCATCTATGGCAAGCAGATTTTACTCTCCATCATCACTCATCACAGCGACAAAATAGAACAAATCTACCTCTCAAAAGACATAGACAAAGCTACCTTTGCCTATCTAAAATCAGCCAACAAACCCATAATAAAAATCGACAACAAAAAAGCCCAAGCCCTCGCACGCGGTGGGAATCATCAAGGATTTTTAGCTTCTATTTCGCCCCTCACACCTCTAAGCCTAAAAGAAATAAAACAATATGACAAAATCATCGTGCTTTGCGGGCTAAATGATATGGGAAACATCGGCGGGATTTTTCGTAGCGCGTATTGCTTAGGAGTAGATGCAATCATTTTGGCAGATTCATTTAGTGATTTTGCTACCAAACTCACTGCCAAATCCGCACAAAAATTTGCAACCATTACACGCTCCTCGGTAGGTGCGGCGTTTGATATGCCTTTTTGCATTGTCCCTAGTGCGCTAGAAATCATTAGCGAGCTAAAAGAAGCGGGATTTATGTTACTTGGCACAGCACCACAAGGCGAAAATATCAAAGATTTTAGAGAATCCAAAAACTACCAAAAAAATAAATGGGCATTATTTTTAGGCAGTGAAGAGAATGGATTATGCGCAAAAATAACAAAAAAATTTGATAAAATTCTAAGCGTAAAAATGCACCGCGATTTTAACTCGCTCAATGTAAGCGTAGCAGCGGGGATTGTTATGTCATATCTATTAAATTAAGGAGTTAGAATGGATGAAAATATCCAAAAATTACAGCAAATCGGCATTAAAGAGATTTCCAAGCAGACAAGGATTTCTAGCTCTCGTCTAAAAAACATTTTTGAGTATAATTTCGCTAATTTCAAGCGCGTGCATTTGGTGGGCTTTTTGCAGATTTTGGAGCGCGAATACAAAATGGACTTATCAAGCGTCTTAGAAGCCTATGATAGATTTGGCGAAAATGACGGAATGCAAGTCCCTTATGATGAGGATTTGCAAGATGATTTCTATCAAGCAAAATCCACTGCCAAACACACAAAGAACCAAGAAGCCCAAGAGCACACACCTAGCCACTCTACACAGCAAGAACCCAAAAAGGCACAAGAACAAATCACTTCTTTTGACTTTGGCGTGATTGACACAGATAATGAACCAAAGCAAAAAACTCCAAAAGAGATTCCACACATTGACTTGCGACTTGATATTGATGAACCCAAAAAAGAAAGCCAAGTAGACACAGCAAACATAAAAGAGAGCAAGTCAAAAGATGAAAATCCTGCAAAAATCCTGCAAAAATCAAAAGAGCCAAAATCCCCAAAAGAGAAAAAATCAATCCAAATTCACAATGAAACGAGCTTTGACACACAAAAAAGACGATATGACTCCATAGACACACGCAAAAAAGAAGCCATCTCAAAGCAGAGATTCTACCTAACTATTGTTTGCACAATCATCGCTGTGCTTATCTACCTCATCTACCAAAACCTCTCCGCACAAAAGCAAATCAACCAAGCAGACAATGACTTGATAATCCCCGAAGAAACAGATAGAAGCTATGAAACGCAATCTATTGAGCAAAATCCACAAAATGGACAAAGCCAAGCAAGCGAGCAAGCCCTAGAAAACACTCAAGACACCCAAGATGAAGAAGCTACAAAAGAAACCCAAGAGGGTAGCACAGATGTGCAAGCACTAGATTCTACCCAAGCAAGTGCCACAAACCAAAATCTACAATCCCTCCAGCCCACACAGCCTGCCCCACAAATCGCAGGCAAAATGGTGCTAAAAGCAGAAACTATGCTGTGGTTTGATATTGTGGATTTGGATACAAATAGACGCAAATATCAAGGTGTAACAAGCGACACCTACTCTATCGACAAAGATGACAACCACAGGTGGCTACTTGCATTTGGGCATAGCAATTTTAGCCTAAGTATGAATGGTGCGTCCGTAGATGTCCCCCGCCTAGATGTGCCACTATACTTTATCTATGAGCCTGCAAGCGGATTTAAGCGCGTAGATAATGTAACTTATAAGCGACTATCCGACCAAGCACGCTAGCGATTTGACAAAATAGCAAAACAAAATAGTAGAAGTAGTAAAGGCAGTAGAATCTTTACTAAAGCATTAAAGTTTTTTGCTTTGCCCTAGATTTTTTGATTTTATCTCTACCCACGCATAGACACACAAAATCAAATCTAGGGCTACCACAAATCTAAGCTAGAAAATCTAAAATTCCACACGCCTCATAAAGTCAAACAAAAAAGGCAAACAATGAAAATCCTGCGACAATTCTTTTTTTATCTCCTTTGTGCCACGCTTTTTTACACTCCTAGCCTTGCTGATATAGTCGATGACAAAGTCCAAGAAATCATAGGCGAAAGCTCATACAACCAAAACAAAGCATTCATAGCCAAAATATTTCAAAACAAAGCCCGCTTTGTCATCTCTGGCACAGAGCGCGTAAATATCGCCCTACTTCTAAAAGAATTGCGTGATAATGGATTATTACAGCTAAAATTCCCAACCCCACTAGAGCTAAAAGCCCGCTTTGTATCAGAGTCCTCGCCTGTATTGCTAAGCTACACGCTAAATAATGTCCTCTCCTCCATTGGCTATTCGTTTTTCATCACTTCAAAATCTGCCAAAATCAAAAACTTCTCTATGATAGAGTTTTCACTCATTACCGAGCACGCACTTGACCCGATGATACTCATAGGCGAGCTACAAAGGCGTGGATTTCGTCTAAATGATATAAAAAAGCTCTCCATAAACGAGTGGGAATACTACATAGGCGCGACAAATCCACAGCTTTTTAATGCCAAGCCAATAAGTGTAGGCAACACACTTATTTTGCGCGAAGTGAGCGGACAATATTGGCTAAACACCATTTCAAAAGGCACGCTAAATATCATTGCAAATGCAAAGTGGATTCCCCGCGTGGTGTGCTATGACAAAAATCTAGAAATCATAAACCTAGTAGTAGCCACCACCCCACAAGCCCGACTAAGCCTAAAAATAGATAGCAAGACTGCCTTTGTGATGATAACCGATGCACAAAATCCAACAATGATTAAGCAAATCGACATTGCATTTTCGTTTTAGTCTATTTGAGTTTTTTGGTTTTTTGGTTTTTGCTTATATTTTTACCTAAATCTAGCTTTTTTTATTTTTTGCCAAAAACGCTTTTTTACGCACATTTACAGGGTTTGCGCAAGCAAATATCACAATGATAATAAAGATTCCCCCCCTCCTTTGTGCGAAAAGTGGCTAGTGGGTGGATAATATTTTCCCTTTAAATCTCAAGCAAAGCTAAGGACTGTTAATAACGCAAATACCACAGCCATTGTGAATAAATCGCAATGATTGTGTAACAATAAAAAAAGCAAAATCTAAATCTGCACCACATCAATACTATCAGGGCTATCTGGCAAATCCATTTTGGTATTTGTAGGTTGATAGGAGGTTTCTCTCTCACTTGCCCTATCTTCAAACCTCACAAAAGGTGCGTTAAACTGCACTTTGACTTCGTCAATCTCGCCATTGCGATTTTTGGCGATGATGATTTCAGCTGTTTCTATGACATTTTCTTCGCGCTTTTCCTTGCGCTCTTGCTCAAGTTTGCGCACTTCATCATCTTTTTTGCCCTCTTGTCTTGCCTTAGCGATTTTGGCACGCAGTGCCCTATCTACATAGACAAACTCCCTATACAAAAACAAAATAATATCCGCATCTTGCTCTATCGCCCCACTCTCACGCAAATCAGAAAGCATAGGGCGTTTGTCATCGCGAGATTCTAGTGAGCGGTTTAGTTGAGATAGAGCCAAAATAGGGATTTCCAAATCCCTAGCAAGTGTTTTTAGTCCGCGTGAGATTTCGCTTATCTCCTCTTGCCTTGCGCCATCTCCCCTCCTTGTGCCACTCCCACGCATAAGCTGCAAATAATCAATAACCGCAAAAGACACACTATCATCTTGGCTTTTTAGTTTGCGAAGTTTTGAGCGCAGTTGCGCTATGCTCAAATCACTGCTATCATCGATATATAGTGGCTTTTGTGAGACACTTTGAGCTATGCGGGTAAATTCACTCATCTCATTATCATTCATTTTGCCGATGATTAAATCCTGCAAGGTAATGTTTGAAAGTGAGGCAAACATTCTAAACATTAGCTGTTCTGCTGGCATTTCTAGGCTAAATATCGCAGCTCCTTTGCCACTATTTAGCACACTTTGGACAAACGCTAAGCAAAGTGCTGTCTTGCCCATAGATGGTCTAGCACCTAGCACGATTAGCTCGCCTTTTTTAAACCCCGCCGTGAAGTGATTTAGCCTAGCAAATCCCGTGTTTAGCCCCACAAGCACGGTATTTCCCCTCTCTTTGCGCTCTTTTATGAGATTGATAGTATGCTCTACGACTTCTTTACTCCCTCTAAAGCTAGTTTCCGCACCCTGTGAGGAAATATCATAGATTCCTTTTTCTATCTCATCTAAAATCTCAATCCCCTTTAGCGCACTATCGCCTGTCTTATCCGCGATAAGCATAGCAAATTTATTTAGCTGTCGCTTGATAGAAGCGTCTTTTATCTCTGCTATATAGCCTTGTATATTGGCGATAGGCGAAGTAGCGATAATCTCGCTAAACTCCGCTTGAGAGACAAAATACGCCCCCTCTAGCCTGCTTAGCACAAATTCTGGCGTGATAGGAATCCCTTGAGAATGCAGACTTTTACACACATCAAAAATCTTTCTATGCGAAGTGTGCAAAAAATCATTACCACTTAGCACATCTGCTATCTCGCTAAATGTCTCACTATCAAAGAGAATGCTAGCGATAAGTGTGCTTTCAATACTGATGATTTGGGGAGTGGGGTTTGTAGGCATTTATCTATCCTTAAGAGATTTTATGGGCATTTTTATCGCAAAGTTTAGCAAATAGTTTTTTATCATAAGCAAATCTAAAGCCACACCAAAAATGCCTAAATTTTACTTTGATAAATGTTTCATAAAAATTTGCAAAATCTCTGCACGATTTTGACTTCTTAAAATGTGTAGAAACGATACGGTTTATATAGAAATTTTGCAAAAAATACCTAAAATTTGCAATTTTTTGCAAAAGCAAACCAAAAAAAAAAAAAAAAACAGCGTTAAAATGCTTATTTGCAAAATCTACTTCACAAAAAGGACACAAAATGAAATCAACCAAACTTCCCTCTTGTTTATTTTTTGCGACATTTGCATTTGCCCTGCTAGGAAGCACAGCACTTGCCCAAAACACGATAGATGACATAGAGAGAGAAATCCAAATGCTAGAGAAGCAAAAAAAACTCTTAGAGCTAAAAAGGCAAAATAGGGCATTGCAAAAAGAGCTAGAGCAAACCCCACAGCAAAGCAAAACACAGCAAAGCAAAAAGCAAAATTCACAAAATCAAGCCCCCTACTATCCACAAAATAACCAAAACGCCCAAAATCAGCAAAACGCGCCATACTACCCTAGTGATAATTCTAGTGCGGCAACTTATGATGAAGCATATCAGCAAAGCTACAAAAAAGCCTACCAAGAAGAAAAAACCTCTCAAGGCTACATTCGCCTAGAGGGAAGCTATGGGACTGCGCTTGTAGCTTCGCCTATACACTATGCTAGCGATGTCTCTGTGAGGACAAATCTATGGCAAGCAAATGTCGAGTTTGGCAAGCAGCTTGGCGGACTTGCACGAGCATATCTTGGCACTAGCTTTATGGAGTATAGCTACAAAGAAGCAGATACTGATGCAGCAGGGAAATTTGATGGACAATACATTACGCTACATTTTGGCACGGATTGGATTCCAAAATTTGGCAAAAGCCCACTGCGAGGTGTGCTAGGTGCGTATATAGGATTTGTCTATGCGGAGTTTCAAGACAAGCTAGAAACTGTAAGTAGTAGATTGCAACAAACAACAGGCATAAAATCTGTAGAATTTAGCTCCAAAGGCTTTGGCACAACGCTAGGGATACGACTAGGACTTGCGCTTGATTTGGGCAAACACGCACAGCTAGAAGTAGGTGGCAGAATGGGGTATAATCTTTTGTTTGGCTCTAGTGTAGGCTACCTTTCTACCTACCCTTACGCGCTATATGTAAATGGCTATGGCGCACTTACATTTTTGTTTTAGTTGATTTTATGTTTTTTAAGGATTTTGTATGAATGCTCGGTTGGTGATTATTTTTGGCGTGGTGGTAAGCGCGTTTTTTATGAGTGCTTGCGCCCCTATGCCAAATCAGCTAGTATATGGAGCACAAGATAGCGCGTATCTTGGGTTTAACATAGAGGGCAACTCTAGGCTTTCAAACCCACCAAGCGATAGAGCTAGAATCTACTTTGGCAGGGCTTCTAGCTTCATAGGTGTAGCCATAAGCTACAAAGCATACTTCGCGTATAATCCACCTGCAAATGGCTTTGGTGGCTACCGCATAAGCAAAGATATGGCACAAGGTAGCTTTGGTGAGCTAAGCAGTGGGGCGAAGTTTGTCGCAGATGTGGGGGGTGGCACACCTCTAGTAGTCTTTGGCAATACAGAAGAGATAAGCTATCTTGTTTTCACTCCTACGGCTGGGAGAGTGTATTGCATAGAGGGCGAAGTCATAGCGGGGAATTTCATCGGGCGTCCAAATCTAAAATTTGTCGATAGAATGCGCTGTGAAGTGTTATTTGGCAAATAAAAATCATAAATTTGCTTTTGCTAGTGTGGCATAAAAGAAAAAAATATCAGGATAAAAACGGGGATAAAATAGCGCAAAATCAAAAATAATGTGTGAAAAACTTAAGGGATTTTGCCTTTTTTATTTTGCTTATTTTGCTTCTCACAGCTCTCCCCAGCGGGTAAAAAGCTCATTTGGTATGCCTAAAATATCTAGCCACTTACCGTAGATGAAGTTTTCCATTTCCTCTAAGTCTTTGGGATAGCTATAATACGCGATGATAGGTGGCGCGATGATAACGCCAAGTGTGGCTAGCTTTTGCATTTGCTCGCAAACTATCGCATTTAGTGGCATTTCGCGCGGTGCTAGCAATAGTGTGCGCCTCTCCTTTATCATCACGCTTGCCGCGCGCGTAAGTAGCGTATCGCTAATCCCACACGCGATTTTTGCCAAGCAATCCATACTCGTTGGGATTATCGCCATAGCTTGCGCTTCAAAGCTCCCAGAAGCCACAGGTGCACCTATCTCACTATCCTCATAAATATAGACTTTGCTATTTTTACTTGCAAGACTTTGACTAGCTAGATTTCGACTAGAATCAAAATCCATAAATTCACTAGATTTTATCTCACTATGCCACACTTGGCTAGAATCTGCATTGCTAGATTTTGCTTTATTTGTTTTTGTTTGGCTTATTTTTGCTTGACTTGTTTGGCTTGATTTTTGAGTAGATTTTACTTGGCTAGAGGTAGTTTGACAAGATTCCAAAAGATATGCTTTTAGCTCGTCTTCATTGCATTTTAGCTCATATTTTGCGCACTCTAGCGCACCTTTTGAAATAATGATATGCACCTCAAAATCTCTCGCAATATGTCGCAAAAATCCCTTAGCTAGCTTTACCCCACTAGCCCCGCTAATCCCCAAAATAAACCTCTTTGGCAAAATCCTTTTTGGCACAAAATCCATATTTTCTCCATTTATTTACATTTAAAATATCTTAAAATCCAAGCAAAGCACAACCAAAACGCTGCTTAGAAAACCCCACCACAAAATCTATAAAAATCCTCCACAAAAATCAGTGCAAAACAAACGCAAAAATCAGCACAAAATCAACCTGTATTGCGAAGCCCTTGTGCTATGCCGATGATAGTGGAGTGGATTTGCTCCATAAGGCGAGATTTTTGCGCATCATAAGTAGCGTTATTATATTTTTTGATAAGCTCGATTTGAAGTAGATTTAGCATCATTACAGAATTATTGCGCAAAAGGATAGATTTTTGCAAAGTAGGCTCGCTATCTAGTAGTCGCTCCTCCCCTCTTATGCCCACAAGCGCATTCATTGTGCGCTCATATTCTAGGCAGATTTTTTGCCAAATATTTTTCCTCACTTCATCATCTTGCACGAAAAAATTATATTGCGCCGAAATAGACAAATCCACTTTCAAAAACGCTTGAGAAATATTACTAATCGTGGCGGCAAAAAACTCACTCTCCTCGTAGCACTCCCTTAGCCTAGCAATATCGCCAATAGATTCTAGCCCGCTTCCTAGCCCATACCACGCGGGCAATATCGCTCGATTTTGCGTCCAAGCAAACACCCACGGAATCGCACGCAAATCCTCAACCCTAGTAGTATCTCGCCGTTTGCTTGGGCGTGAGCCTAGATTTAGCTGCTGGATAAACGCTATTGGTGTAGCGGACTTAAAAAACTCAATAAACCCATCGCTTTCATACACCAAATCGCGATAGACTTTGTGCGATACGCTTGAGATTTGCTTCATCAAGTCTTGGTGTGGATTACTTATGGAGCATTTGATAGCAGATTTTGCAAAATCTTTGCTTGGTTTATTTGCGATTTTTTCATCGCTTTTGTTATTTGCTCCTAGATTTAGCTCCCCTGCACAAAAAGAATCATAGCTTGATTTTTTTAGTAGTGCGCTCATTGTGGAGGATAAGAAAAACTGCGCACTTGAGCGGTTTAGGTATTTTGAGCTTATCATCTCGCCTTGCTCTGTGGTCTTTAGAAATCCTTGCACGCTTTTGGGTGGGGAGGCAAGCAGGGCTGACTCTAGCGTGCCACCACCGCGCGAGACACTTCCACCGCGCCCGTGAAATAGCACAAAATCAATGCCGATTTGCTCTTCTAATTTTTTTAGTGATTCAATAGCGACATAAAGACTATAATTGCTAGTAAAGATTCCGCCATCTTTGCTAGAATCTGAATAGCCCACCATTATTTCTTGTCGCATACCTATATCACGCAAATAGTGCGCATAGTGCTTGTTTGCCACAAGAGTTTGCATAATGCTACCTGCCCTCTCTAAGTCATCTATGGTTTCAAATAACGGCGTGATAGCGATTCTAGCGCGAGATTTGGCAGATTTTGTGGAGTATTTTTGATTGCTAGATTTTGCGCTTGTTTGCTCTAGGGAATCTAGCAAATTTGGCTCTTTGCTTTCTTTGCTTGGCTTCCATAGATTTGTATGCTTAGCAAACCACAGCACGATAAGCAAATCACTCGCTTCAGTCGTCATAGACAAAATAAAAGTGCGCAAAACATTTTCGCCGATATATTTTTTGCCCCACGCGATGCGCATAAATATTTCTACCACTATTTGCGTTTTTTCGCTTAGTTTTTCGGCTAGACTTCCTAGCTCGATTTTAGACATCTCTAGTGCTTTATCAAGTATTTCTAGTTTTTTGGATTCTGCATAAGTCATAAAGTCATTATCACAAATTCCTAGCAAGCAAAAAATCTCACTAATGGCGTTGATAAAGACATCTTTGTGTTCTCTAAAATCTAGCTGCATAAGATGAAATCCACCAAGCAAGACAAATCGTCTAAATTGTCGCAAATACTTGCTTGAGACGCTATCAAGGCATTCTATTAGCATTTCGACATCTTCTAGTAGCTCACTAGGTGTAGTGTATGTCTGACTCACACTATCAGGGGCATTGACAAAGATAAGGCGATTATTTAGCTTTTTTATCATTATGTGGATTTTGGCTCGAAATGGCTCATTTGCATAGGTAGCAAGCGTTTTCTCACTCAAAATATGACTTTCTTTTTGGAGGGATTTTTTTAGCTTAGGAGAAATCTCGCTAGAATCTAGACTGATTGACATTTCACGCTCTAGTCGCTCTAGTCGCTTTATGTAGTAGTTTATGATAAATTTGTGCTGGATTTTCATCACTTCTGTCATAAGCTCATTGGTTACAAAAGGATTGCCATCTCTATCCCCACCTATCCAGCTTCCTAGATGTATAGGCGAACTAGGCAGTGGCTTTTTTAGCATTTTTTCGATATACCAAAGGACTTTTTGGCTAGCGGGCAATATCGAACTCTCCACGATAAAGAGTAGATTATCAAGCTCAAAAAGCACTTCGATTTTTTGCGTGCGCACAAGATTTGTCAGCCACAAAAGTCGCAAGCGGTATTGGATATGCTCTTTTGCCTTTAGCTCGCCTATCTCAAATAGCTTATACAAATCCTGCGTGATTTCACTATGCGCTTCCAAAAAAGTGCGCCGTCTAGATTCTGTGGGATGGGCAGTAAACACAGGATAAAAGCAGATAGATTCTAGCACTTTATCCAAATCCCCCCTATCAAATCCATCTTTTAGTAGCCCCTCATAAGTCGCCTTTATGCGCTCTAAGCTTTTATCCGAATCAATATTAAACCGCTCCTCTACGATATTTATCAAAATATTATACAGCGAAAAAGCCTTGATGATTTCGGGCGTTTTGCCTGATTGGGAGATTTTCTCTAGCTCGGCTTTTAGCCTTTTTAGCGAATCCTCATCAATCGCATTTGAGCTAGTCAAACTAAAATGCTTATCTTTTTTTGCGTTTTTTTGTTTTGTTTGATTGCCATTTTCTAGCAAAATCTTATTTAGATTCAAAAAATATTCTCTTACTTCGCTATCGACTTCCTTTAGCATATCTAGCATAATATCCAAAATAAAGCGCACTTCATTATCTAACGCCTGCCAATTATACTTTGTAGAATCCATTTTATTCCTTTATGTCATCATTATCTCATTATACTTAATGTTTTAAGCCTTTTTTTACTAGATTTATACTCTAGCATTGCAAAAAACATTTGTCTTTTTTACCAAAATCCTTACTACGATATAGCCCACGCTAAATCCTACAAATAGTGCACTCATCGTGCAATCTGGCAATATAATCGCCCCCCCCCCCCCCCCTGCAAAACCCCACTTACTCCCACTACCTTAAAATACCCCAAAATAGCAATAAGATAATGCACCCCAAAAAGCGAGCAAATAAGCCCATAGATAGAATTATACTCCTTGCGTATGATGGTAGAAATACTCAAAGGTAGCTTAGGCTTTACAAACGCACTAAATCGTGGCAAAAAGCACGGTGTTTTATCCGCCCATCTTTCATAATCGTTGCCAAATTTTGGTAGCAAAAAACTCTCTTCGGCAAAAATGATTCTCTCATAATAAAGCCAAAAAGCAAGCACAAAAATCACCACAAAAAGCGCATTGCCAAGCAAAATCACAGGAGCTAGCATCATCAAAAAATTGCCAAGATACAAGGGATTTCTACATAGAGAATATGCCCCTGTGGTGTTTAGCTCATCTGCGACTTGCCCCCTTGTGTTTCTCCCACTTGTCCCACGCGCTGCAAACCCCGCTACAAACATACGAATCCCCTCGCCTACAAAGCCTATGAGTATGCTTGCATAAATAAGCCATTGACTATAAGCATAATGCTCGCTACATTCCTCTAGATTTTCAAACTTCACTAGATTTTGCCCAAAACATAGCGACACAAAAATCAGTGCAGGAAGCAAAAAAAGTGGCAAATAACTGCGATAACCAAAGCAAAAATCCCCCTGTGTTTTTAGCCGTTTTGAAAGAAGCATAGCATATCCTTTTTCATCTCATTTTTTGAAGTTTTGATTTTTTGACTCTTTGAAGTTTTTTGGATTTTGCGGATTTTTAGAGTTTGCTAGATTTTGCACCACTTAAAAAGCACCCAAGATTTTACTTAAAAATTCTTAACCCCCCTAGATTTGCATTTTTGTTTTGGGTATTTCTTTGGGAATTTTTTGATAATTTACGCAATCTTAAACAAATTTGCCCTATAATCCAAAATCTGTTTTAAAATTTAAACACCCAAAAAGGAGATTGCAATGAGTTCTCAAGTAGCACAAAAAGCATTAAAAGTCTATTACGACAAAGATTGTGATTTAGCCCTCATACAGCGCAAAAAGGTGGCAATCATCGGGTTTGGCTCTCAAGGGCACGCCCACGCAGAAAACCTCCGCGATAGCGGCGTAGAAGTCATTATCGGGCTATACAAAGGCGGCAAAAGCTGGGATAAGGCAAAAGCAAAGGGATTTAGTGTGCTAGAAGTGGCAGAAGCCACCAAAAAAGCGGACATTATAATGATTTTAATCCCTGATGAACTCCAAGCAGATGTCTTTGCACGCGACATTGCCCCGCACCTAAGCGAGGATAAAATCATCGCCTTTGGGCACGGGTTTAATATCCACTTCGGGCAAATCACCGCACCAAAAGGCGTGGGAATCATAATGGTAGCCCCAAAAGCCCCGGGGCACACTGTGCGAAGTGAGTTTGTCGCAGGTGGAGGAATCCCAGACTTAATCGCAATAGAGCAAGATACTTCCAAAGGCGATGCCAAAGCAATCGCGCTAAGCTATGCGTGCGCTATCGGTGGCGGACGAAGCGGAATCATTGAAACAACTTTCAAAGATGAAACCGAAACGGATTTATTTGGCGAGCAAGCCGTGCTATGCGGTGGCGTAACAAGCCTAGTCAAAGCAGGATTTGAGACTCTCGTAGAGGCGGGATACCCCGAAGAAATGGCGTATTTTGAGTGCCTACACGAGCTAAAGCTCATCGTGGATTTAATCTATCAAGGCGGGCTAGCTGATATGCGCTACTCTATCTCAAACACCGCAGAATACGGCGATATGGTGAGCGGACCGCGCGTAATCAACGAGCAATCCAAACAAGCGATGAGAGAAATACTGCGCGAAATCCAAAACGGCAGATTTGCCAAAGACTTTATCCTAGAGCGCAAAGCAGGATATGCGCGAATGAACGCAGAGCGCAAAAACCTAGCTGCCCATCCAATCGAGCGCGTAGGAGAAAAACTCCGCGCAATGATGCCGTGGATAGGCAAAGGCAAACTTATCAATAAAGAGAAGAATTAGGATTTTACTTAAGGAGGGGGCTGATTATAATTGGATTTGATTACTTATTGATTGCTTTTATTCTTGCTACACTAGCTTTTTGTTTTTAGCGCACTTGTGATTCTTGTCTGTGAATTTTATAAATTAGGTAAGCACTAGCCACATTAAAATCTACAAAATTAGCATATAAAATCTTAGGCTAAATGTTCTTTTTGCGCTTATTTTTGATTGCAACGACAAAACAAAATCCAAAAACAAACAAAAACCAACTTGCAAAAATCATAAAAACAATATCCAAAAATTTTTACCTATCAAATTATTCGACAATCTCCGCTTCGATAATCTCGCCTTGCTCTACCCACTTTTCAAATTCTGCACTTGCGGATTCTAGCGTTTGCAAATCTTTTTGCGTATCCTCTAGCGCGTTTTTCAAAGGCTCATATCCACTAAAAAGCGCGTAGAATTTTTTAGTATCATTTATCGTATTTAAAAGCTCATTCATTTGATTTTCAAGCATTTCTACAATTTTGGCTTTTGCCTCTTGAAATTTCTGCTCTTTTTCGTATTGTCGATACGAATCCCACATTTCAAGTGTTAGTCCAAAAAAAGCCACTGCGGCAAGTGCGCCATTTGCAAATTTTACAGCACCCCACGGCTTAAAGTTGAGTGCCGTGCCTACATTTACACCTATCTTTTCAAGTCCTGTTTTGAGCAAATCCCTACCCAATATCACATTTTTATTGTTAATAACGCCAGATTTTTGTAGCCACTCTACACCC